>DASTLD010000340.1:0-6493 GCA_035715345.1 Longimicrobium sp. | reverse complement strand
ACGTGCGCTGCAGGCCCGCCAGCGCCGCGAAGGATACCGCGCCCGGCATCCGCGCGCACTCCGGGACCTCCTCCTCTTCGAGCACCTCGCAGACCAGGTCGCCCGGCGCCTCCGCCTGCGCGCCCAGGCTGAGCGCGGCCGCGAACGAGGTGCCCGGACCGCCGCGCGTGCGCATCCCCAGCGTCAGGTCCAGGTCCAGGGCCTGGTGGCTGACGTAGCGCTCGCTGCTGCCCGTGCGAGAGCCGAGCGTGCCGTCGAGGGACAAGCGCTGGGCGGACGCCTCCGCGGCCGGCAGCAGCAGCGCGAGCGTGAGAACGGGGGGGAGCAGACGGATGAGTCGCATGGTCGTTCGCGGGGCAGAGGGGGAAACGCGTGGAGTCGCACTAGAACGCGGGAGCCCGCCCCGGTAGGACGCGGCGCTCACCGGCCGCAGACGTGGATCAAGAACGTCTGGTACGGCTGGTACTGGCCGGGCGATGCGGCGGCGTAGATCACCTCGGGCGTGCCGGGCCTGCCCGCCTCGGCGTAGACGCCCACCAGGCCCACCCTGCCCACGCGGACCAGCTCGGCCGGCTCGATGGGGCGCGGCAAGCCGTACTTCTGGTAGGGATAGCCGCGGAAGAGGAGCGACCCGTTCGACGTGAACCACTCCTCGCCCGCGGCGTAGCGGGGGGATGGGGGCAGCGGGAGCGCGGTGTCCGCGTGGACGAACGTGCCGCGGCCACCGCGCGCCTCGCCCCGCAGACGGGGAAAGTAGATGTGGTCGTCCCCGATCGCGGAGACCACCCACCGCCCGTCCTCGCGCCGCCACTCCACGAACGCGCCCGGCCAGCCGAGCTCGTCGTCCGGCGGAACGAAGCGGTTTCCCCGCACGCGCCGCCAGGGCCGCGCATCATCGTGGCGGCGCATCCGCATCCCCAGCGAACCCTCGAACGGGCCGACCTCGCCCGAGGGCCTGTCGAACGACCCGCACGCCGGGCCGTCCCTGCCGATGGCGCGCAGCGTCTCCGGCCCGGGAAAGCGCCAGACGCGGGTCCATCTCCGCCCCCCGCGCTGGTCGTGCCACGTCTGCACCCACGCCCAGTCGCCGCGCCGGGGAAAGAAGGCGGCCACCTCCTCCCGCCGCGCCGCCACCACCGCCTCCACGAACGCGCGCATCCGCGCGCTCAGCCCATCGCCCTGCGCGTGTGCGTCAGGCGCGCCGGTGCACAGAGCGAAGCCGAGGACGGCGGCGGAGGCAAGGCGGGCGAGTCTCATCGGCAGAGATGGGACGGGGGGGATGGTCGGCGCGCGGCGCGTCCAGGCTCGCTCTTGCGGCGCCGGCGGGACGGGCTGGGCGATTGATCCCGTAGCAGGGGAGCATGGGCCGGCTCTTGCACATGCGCCCGGCCGACGCCGCCCCATCCCTTCAACCTTCGCGAGACAGGCCCATGCCGCGCAATCCCCTCCCGACCGGCGGAGTTCCGTCCGTGGGCCCGGCGCTGCGCTCCGCCGCGCGCGAGGCGTCGCCGTGGATCGAGCGCCTGGCGCGGCTGGGGTACGCGGCGCGCGGCGTGGTCTACCTGCTGGTGGGGTACCTGGCGGTACGCGCGGCGCTCTCGCCGGCCGGCGGCGGCGCGGCGGACCAGAAGGGCGCGCTGCGCCTGCTGGACACCGGCGGCGCCGGGCGCGCGGTGCTGGCCGTCGTGGCGCTGGGGCTGGCGGGCTTCGCGCTGTGGCGCGCGGTGCAGGCGGCCGTCGTGGACGCGCGCGAGGAGCACGGGGGCAAGCTTGCCGTGCGCCGCATCTACCATGGCATCAGCGGGCTGCTGCACCTGGCGCTGGCGCTGGAGGCCGCGCGCCTTGCCCTGCGCAAGCCCGGCGGCGGCTCCGGCGACGAGACCCGCCACTGGACGGCCGAGGCCATGCAGCGGGGATGGGGCCGCTACGCGGTGATCGCGGCCGGCGCCATCCTGATCGGCGTGGCCATCAAGGAGATCGTCGGCGCGTTCGCGCGCGACTTCGCGGAGCGCGTGCACGTGCACGACCTGGACGCCGGGCTGCGCCGCAACGTGGAGCGGCTGGGGCGGTTCGGGACGGCGGCGCGAGGGGTGGTGTTCGGGATCAGCGGCTGGTTCGTGCTGCAGGCGGGCCTGAAGTACAGCCCGTCGGAGGCGCGCGGCCTGGGCGGCGTCCTGGACGCGCTGGGCGACGCCTCGTACGGGCAGGTGCTGCTGGGTCTCGTGGCGCTGGGCCTGATCGGCTTCGGCGTCTGGCAGTTCGTCAAAGCGCGCTACATGCACCTGCCCGCCGTCTGACCGCGCGGCGCGGCGGCTACTCCGCCGCGTCGAGCAGCGCGTGCAGCTTGAGGAGGGTGGCCCAGTTGCGGGTGGTGGCGGCGTCGCCCAGCGTCCTGCCGACCGCCTCCACCAGGGTGCTCGTGGCGATGCCTTCCGGGCACCACTGGTACGCCACGCGCTTCCCCAGCGCGAGGCGCTCATCGCCCCAGTCCTGCTTCGCGAACGGTTCCAGGCGCGTGCGGTCCGCGGGGTCCGTCAGCACGGTCACCATCAGCCGCGACGGGTTGTCCGCCTCGTCCGCCAGCGGGTTGTCCGCGACGATCTCCGCCACCTCCTTCGCGGTCAGCACCGTCACGCGCGACGAGACGCCGGTCCGCTCGCGCAGCGCCTTCTCGATGGCGGCCGCAGCCTTCTCCGGCTTCACCCCCGGCGCGGTGTAGACCACGTTGCCGCTGTTGAGCAGCGTGCGCACGTCCGTGTATCCCAGCCCCGCCACCAGCGCGCGCAGGTCGGCCATGGCCACGCGCTTGGCCCTGCCCACGTTGATGCCGCGCAGCAGCGCCGCCTGCCGCCCGCTCTTCGCCATCGCCGGTCGAGTCGCGCCCGCCTCAGCGGGGGTCGGGAAGGGTGTAGTGGAAGGTGTAGGCGTGGCCGCCGCCGGACAGGTCGATGGTCATGGTCCCGGCCAGGCCCGCCAGCGCGTCCGTGCCGGAGTCCGGCACCACGCTCACGGTGAGCTGCGCCGCGCCGCGGTTCATGGTGCCGCTGTGCTGGAGCACGAACGAGCCGGTGCGCCCCGCCAGCGTCCCCGTCACCCGCTCCATCGCGACGTATCCCGCCGAGCCCTCGACGCCCGTCTGCGCGGCCAGCATCTCTCCCTTGCTGGTGCCCTGCAGGTCGCCGCTGAAGGTCTTGTCGATGGACAGGCGGCCGGGCACGCCCTCGCCGCCGTGGGCGGTGGGCTGGGGAGCCAGCCTGACCTCGAACGTGCCGCGCGCAACGGTGCCCACCGCCGCCTCCGTCTGGTTGTTGGATGCCCCGCGCGGCGCGCACTGGCGGCGCCGCGTGTCCGTGAGCTGGATGACCTTCCAGCCGTCCGCGGCGCGGAAGAGCTGGAAGGCGTTGACGCCGCAGTGGCTGAAGCGCGGGCCCACGTGGAAGGCGTAGTCCATCCACGCCGTGGCCAGCTCGCCGTCCACGCGGACCTCCAGGTTGGAGATGCGCTCGTCCCACACCGTGTCGTGCGGCGTGCCCACCGCGCGGACGAACGCCTCCACGCTGTCCGTGCGCAGCACCGGCACGCCCTGCCGCACGGCCGCGGACTGCAGGCGGGCGGTGGGATGGAAGACGGAGCGCACCGCGGCGCTGTCGCCCGCGCGCATGGCGTCGAACAGGCGGACGACCACCTGCCGCACCTCGTCCTCCGCGGAGGGCTGCGCGGCCAGCGGGCGCGCGCCCCCTGCCGCGGCGAGCAGGAGCAGGCAGGCGAGCAGTCGAGTACGCATCGCGGAAGACCGGGCCGGGTGATGGGGATGGCGTGATCGCGTGACCTGTTCGCGCGCGCAGTAGCTTATCCGGGCCGTGGAGCACGGCACAAGCGGCGGGGGCGATGAGGGTGGGGCGGATCCAGGCCGATGAGCGGTGGGATGGGATCTGCGCGGCCCCCTCCTCCCCCCGCCCCTCTCCCCCGCGGAGCGGGAGAGGAGGGGAGCCTGTCTGGTGCGCGGGGCGATCTTCTACAGCGGGGGCCCCACCCCCCGGCCCCCTCCCCCCGCGCCGCCCTGCGCCTTCGTTTCATGCCGGCACCGGTGCGCGCGGCGCGTGGAGAGGGGGAGAACGTCGGCGCAAAGAGACGCATGCGCGCGCTGCAACTTGCGCCCGCGCTGAACCCGTCGGCGAAGGCCGACATCACGTTTTCGTAGCCGCGATTTCAATCGCCGGGGCCGCCGCGCCGGCGCCCGCCACACTCACCCGTGTCCGCCTGCAATGTACGCAGACGCCACGCAGACGGACTTCGCGTTGTCGCAGGTGGGTTTGCAACCGCTGGCGCGGGGGTGCCGGCCGCATCAATCCCGATCCGTGCACGGTCCACTTGGAGATGCCGGCCGGGGCCTCGGCAGGGTTTGGTGTGCGAGGCGGCTGGCAACGGTACGCCGACCCGTACACGCTGCCTTCTCCCGCCGGAATGCTTGCCCTCCCATCGCCCGGCCAGCATTAATTCGGAGGCCGCGCCGCCGGCCTCCCCGCGGGCCCTCCCCTCCGCGCTACCCTTCCAGTCCCCCAGTCTTCCATCCCCCCATCCCACGCGCCCGCATGCCCCGACCCGTTCTCCTGATCCCGGGAACGCAGGCCACCTGCCTGCGCGACAACGACGGCACGCTGATCTACAACGCGGTGCAGGTGTCGCTGCCGCTCATGCCCAAGAAACTGGGCGACTATCCCAAGAGCCAGTGGGTGGACCTGCTGAGCCCGGTGTACACGCCGGGCAAGGTGGCGCCGGACGCCACGTCCCGGCTGCCGGGGGTCAGCATCCGCCCGGCGGAGGTGCTGGCCAGCCCGTACGCGCAGCCCGGCTCCTACGAGCGCTGGGGATACGACTGGCGCGACGACCTGCGCTACAACGCCGCGCGCCTGCTGGGCGAGCTGCGCCTGCGCGCACAGCGCGGCGACGCCAGGGCCGGGCTGGTGGGGCACTCGCAGGGCGGGCTGCTCATCGTGCTGGCCAGCAAGCTGGCCGCCCCCGGCGTGTTCGAGAAGCTGGTGTCGGCGGTGGTGCTGGCGGGCGCGCCGCTGGCCGGCACCCTGCGCGCCGCGGAGGCGCTGGTGTTCGGCAGCCCCAGCCTGGGCAAGGAGGACCAGCCCCTCGCGCTGGCCATGGCGCGCGCCTGGCCGGCCCTCTACCAGATGCTCCCGGCCTGGCCCAGCGTGACCGACCCGTCCGGCACGCCGCTGCCGCCGGACCAGCAGCTCCTGAGCATGGGCGGCTGGCTGGCGGGGTGGAACGCGGGCGTCACCCAGGACATGCTGGACCGCGCGCGCGCCGTGCAGGCGCTGCTGCGCGACCCGTTCGCGGCCATGGGCGGCGTGTCCGTCTGCACCCTCATGGGCACGGACCAGGAGACGCCCACGCGGCTGGAGCGCAGCGGCAACACCTTCACGCGCCTGGTCTCGGAGAAGAAGGCCGGCGACACGCTGGTGCCCTACCAGGTCACCATGGGGTGGGCCAACAGCAAGGCGTTCAACCTCACCGTGACGCCGTGCGGCACGAACACGCGTCCGCACGCGGAGCTGTGCTGCGACCCCACGATCAACGCGCGCATCGCCAAGCTCCTCGCCTAGCGCTTCCCGCCCACCGGAGACCCTCCCCGTGCGCAGAACCTTCCTTGCAGCGCTGCTCCTGGCGGCGTCCGCCGGCGCCGCCGTCCCCGCCGCCGCGCAGTCGCAGCAGAACCTGGTGATCCAGGCGGGCGCCATCGGCCAGAACCCGGTGGCGGCCGCGGGGGTGCGCTGGACGCTGACCCCCGCGCCCGGCGAGCCCCGGCGCGACCCCGAGACGGGCATGCCGCTGCCCGTCCCGGCCAACTGGTCGTTCCAGCTGATGGTGACCGCGGGCGCCCACTTCGGCGACGAGACGGACTGGACCGTGCTCGGCACCGCGGGCCTGCGCGCGCCGCGGGGCTCCACCATGATCGCGGGCATCGGCCCGGTGGTGATGGTTTCCTATCGCCCCCACGCCGTGGGACCCGGCCTGCGCATCGAGACGCTGCTGAACGCGATCGGCGTGCAGGGCGGGGCACTCTGGCGGCTGGAGGGCCCCGACGACCCGCTGTTCACCATCCAGGTCGACATCACCGACGCCTTCCTGCGCGACGTGTTCATGCGGTAGAAGAGGGTCGGCACCAGGAGCCAACGGAGGGGAGCCTGCCCCCCGGCGCGAGGGCGGGCGCCCCCACCCGCTCGCTTAGGCTCGCACCCTCCCCCAAGTCTGGGGGAGGGTTGTTGCATTTGGGATCCCGCGCAGGTAGCCAGGAATCCCGCCGGTGGAATCCTGGGCGCGACGCCCGCCCCGCGCCGGCGGTTGAAACCGCGCCTCCAGAAGCACGAAGTCCGCCTGCGCGGACTGAACGGGAGAGTGCCCCGTCCGGAACGTAGTCCTGCGCATGTCCATGGTAGAGACGCCCCGCCGGGGCGTCTCTACGGTGCATGAGCATGCA
>DASTLD010000339.1:0-11302 GCA_035715345.1 Longimicrobium sp. | reverse complement strand
GTGGTGTCTCTGCCCAGCTTGCCAAGCGAGCTGCTGCGCCGAGGGGATGACCTGCGCAAACGCCTGCTGGAGCGACCACGGAAGCGGATTGCACAACTAGCTGGAACCATTTGCGTTACAGCTATAAGTTAACGCCAATGGGGCCGGGGGGTGGGGCTTCCGCTGTAGAAGACCGCGTGCTGGCAGACCTTTCGAGGTACCGGACAACGACGAGCAAGTAGGGACCTGCCTATCACCCCCTACCTGCGTCTTCTTCTGCATAATTATCCATCACAACGGTTGACAATGCATCTGGATTTGCGTAACCTTGTGAATGGAAACCGCTGTAGGTGTTCTGGGGGCAACGGGATACACGGGGCGCGAGGCGATCCGGCTGCTGGCCGGGCACCCTCGCGCCCGAATCGCCTTCGCCACCAGCGAGAGCGAGGCGGGCCGGCCGCTGCGCCAGGTGGTGCGCCGCGCCCCCGATCTCCCGCTGGTGAAGGCGGAGGAGGCGCCGCTCGCGGAGTGCGATGTCGTCCTCTCCTGCCTGCCGCACGGCGACTCCGCCCGCTGGGCGCAGCGCGCGCGCGACGCGGGGGCGCGGGTCATCGACCTGTCGGCGGACCTGCGCGTGCCCGGCGGCTCCGCGCTGGCGGACGAGGCCGTGTACGGCCTGCCCGAGCTGCACCGGGAGCGCATCGCGGACGCGCAGGTGGTGGCGAACCCGGGGTGCTATCCCACCGCCGCGCTGCTGGCACTGGCGCCGCTGCTGCGCCGCGGGCTGGTCGCCGGGCCGGCCATCGTCAACGCCGCGTCGGGGGTGACGGGGGCGGGGCGCAGCCCCAAGCGCGAGCTGCTGTTCGCGGAGGTGGCGGAGGACTACCGCGCCTACGCCGTCGGCAACACGCACCGGCACCTGGCGGAGATGCGGCACGAGGCGCAGGGCCTGGGCGGCGAGCGGACGCCGGAGCTGGTGTTCACGCCGCACCTGCTGCCCGTGACGCGCGGGATCCTGGAGACGATCTACGTGACCCTGGCCGAGCCGGTGGAGGACCCGGAGCGGCTGTGGGCGCAGGACTACGCGGGCGAGCCGTTCGTGGAGGTGACGCGCGGCCGCACGCCGGCGCTGGCGGACGTGGTGGAGACCAACCGCGTCGCCATCGGCGTGGCGCCGCTGGCGGGCGTGGCGGCGCCGATGCTGGTGGTCGTCGCGGCCATCGACAACCTGCTCAAGGGCGCCGCGGGCCAGGCGGTGCAGAACCTCAACCTGATGCTCGGGCTTCCCGAGACGGCGGGGCTCGAGTGATGGCGGACATCCGCGTGGTCAAGGTGGGCGGCAACGAGGTGGACGACTGGGCCTGGGTGGGCGCCCTGGCGTGCCGCCTGGCCCGCGGCGCCCGCCCCACCGTGGTCGTCCACGGCGGCGGCAAGGAGGTCACCGTCCTGCAGCGCACGCTGGGCGCGGAGCCGGAGTGGCGCGACGGCCTGCGCGTCACCACGCCCGAGGCTATGCGCGCGGTGGCGATGGTGCTCAGCGGCCTGGTCAACAAGCGCCTGGTCTCGGCGCTGATCGGCGCGGGCGCGGACGCGGTGGGCCTCTCCGGCGAGGACGGCCGGCTGCTGGTCGCTGAGCCGGTGCAGGGCGGCGCGCTGGGCCGCACGGGGTCGGTGGCCTCGGTGCGGGCGGGTCTGCTGCGGTCGCTGCTGGCGCAGGGCATCACCCCCGTGGTCTCGCCGGTGTCGCGCGGGCCGGACGGGGGCGCGCTGAACGTCAACGCGGACGATGCGGCCTCCGCCATCGCCGCGGCGCTGGGCGCGACGGAGCTGCTGCTGGTCTCCAACGTCCCGGGCGTGCTGCGCGACGGGGCGGTGGTGGGGGCGCTGGCGGTGGACGAGGTGGAGACGCTGATCGCGGCCGGCGTGGCCAGCGGGGGCATGGCGCCCAAGCTGCGCGCCGCCGCCCGCGCCGCCGCGGGGGTGGACGGGGTGCGGATCGGGGGGCTGGAGATGCTGGACGACGCGCGGGCCGGCACGCGGGTGCTGGCCCCGGCCACGGTGCAGGGGAGCTGAGGACGATGGCGACGATGATCATGGACGTGCCCGCCGCGGCGGATGCGCTGCTCGGTGTGTATCGCCCCGCCGGCCCGGTGTTCACGGGCGGCGAGGGGTGCCACCTGATCGCGGAGGACGGGAGCCGCTACCTGGATTTCACCGCCGGCATCGCGGTGAACGCGCTGGGCTACGGCGACCCGGACGTGGCGGGCGCCATCACCGCCGCCGTGGAGAGCGGGCTGATCCACGCCTCCAACCTGTTCCGCACGCGTCCCGCGGCGGAGCTGGCGGAGTGGCTCGTCGCCCACTCGTTCGCGGACCGCGTCTTCTTCTGCAACTCCGGCGCGGAGGCCAACGAGGGCGCGCTCAAGTTCGCGCGGCGCTGGGCGCGCGAGGGCGGCCACGAGCGGCGCACGGGCATCGTCGCGTTCCGCGGCGGCTTCCACGGGCGCACCATGGGCGCGCTCGCGGCCACCGACCGCCCCGCGTACCAGGACCCGTTCAAGCCGCTCGTCCCCGGCGTGCGCTTCTGCGAGGTGGGCGACACCGCCGCGGCGGAGGAGCTGGTCGGCTCCGGGCGCGTGGCGGCGGTCATCATCGAGCCGCTGCAGGGCGAGGGCGGCGTGCTGCCCGTGCCCGACCGCTTCCTGCGCGCCCTGCGCATCCTGTGCGACGAGGCCGGCGCGCTGCTGGTGTTCGACGAGGTGCAGTGCGGGCTGGGCCGCACCGGCACGCTGTGGGCCCACGAGGGCAGCGGCGTCACGCCGGACATCCTCACGGTCGCCAAGCCGCTGGCGGGCGGGCTGCCGATGGGCGCGGTGCTGCTGACCGAGCGCGTCGCCTCCGCGCTGCGCCCCGGCGACCACGCCACGACCTTCGGCGGAGGGCCGCTGGTGGCGAGCGCGGCGCTGGCGGTGTGCCGCAAGGTCTGCCATCCGTCGTTCCTGGCCGCCGTGCGCCGCAAGGCGGACCTGGTCGCGGAGCGCCTGACCGCGCTGCAGCGCCGCAACGCCTCCGTGCGCGCCGTCCGCGGCCGCGGGCTGCTGTGGGGCGTGGAGGTTTCCGTCCCCGCCGCCGAGGTGGTGTCGCGGGCGATGGAGGCCGGGCTGCTGCTGTGCACCGCGGGTCCGAACGTGGTCCGCATCGCCCCGCCGCTGGTGATCTCCGAGGCCGAGCTGGAGCAGGGGATCGCGATGATCGAGGAGGCGCTGTGATCTACCCGTCGCGCCCGGACTTGGGCGCCACGCTGGTCTGCGACGCGCCCGAGCGCCCGCGCCCGCGCCCGCGCGCGCTGGCGGTGCGGCCCGCGCGCATCACGGACATGCGCCAGGTGGAGCCGCTCATCAACGGCTTCGCGGGGCAGAACCTGATGCTGCCCAAGACGCTGGCCCAGCTCACCCGCTCCTTCCGCGAGTTCGTCGTCGCGGTGGACGGGAGCGGCAAGGTGCTGGGATGCGCGGCCCTGCGCGCCTACACGCCGCAGCTCGCGGAGCTGGCCTCGCTGGCGGTGGCGGAGGACGCGCACGGCCGCGGCATCGGCCGCAGGCTGGTGGCGGCCGTGGAGGACGAGGCGCGCAGGCACGGCATCGGGACGGTGTTCGCGCTGACGCTGCAGGAGGGCTTCTTCCACGCCTCCGGCTACCGCACCGTCCCCAAGGAGATGTTCCCGCTCAAGGTGTGGGCGGACTGCCGGGGCTGTCCCAAGCTGGATGCGTGCGACGAGCTGGCGGTGGTGAAGGAGCTTTGAAAAGAAGTGCCTAGTGCCAAGTGCCTGGTGCCTAGTTGGAAAGGCGCGGGCATCACCAACTAGGCACCAGGAACCAGGAACTAGGCACTCGCAGTTCACGCAGTCCCGAACCGGAGGAGACACCGAAATGCATCGCGAAACCGTCGTCCTGGCCTACTCGGGCGGACTGGATACCTCCGTGATCGTGCCCTGGCTGCGCGAGAACTACAACGCCGACGTGGTCTGCGTGGCCGCGGACGTGGGGCAGGGGGACGAGCTGGACGGGCTCGTCGCCAAGGCGCTGGCGTCCGGCGCGCGCGCCTGCCACGTGGAGGACCTGCGCGAGGAGTTCCTTACGCACTACGTGTGGCCCACGCTGCGCTCCGGCGCCGTGTACGGGCGCAAGTACCTGCTGGGCACGTCCATGGCGCGGCCCATCATCGCGCAGCGCCAGGTGGACGTGGCGCGCAAGGTGGGCGCGACGGCGCTGGCGCACGGCTGCACCGGCAAGGGCAACGACCAGGTCCGCTTCGAGCTGACCTACGCGGCGCTGGCGCCGGAGCTCAAGGTCATCGCCCCCTGGCGCGAGTGGGACATCCGCTCCCGCGAGGACGCGCTGGACTACGCGGCGCTGCACGGCGTGCCCGTGGCCGCCACGCGCGCCAAGATCTACTCGCGCGACCGCAACCTGTGGCACGTCTCGCACGAGGGGGGCCCGCTGGAGGACCCGGACTTCGAGCCGGAAGAGGACCTGTTCCTGATGACGCGCGCGCCGTGGGACGCGCCGAACCGCCCGGAGTACGTCACCATCGGCTTCGAGCAGGGCTACCCCGTCTCCGTGGACGGCGAGGCGCTGCCGCCGGTGGCGCTGCTGGAGCGGCTGAACGCGGTGGGCGGCGCGCACGGCGTGGGGCGCATCGACCTGGTGGAGGACCGGCTGGTGGGGATGAAGTCGCGCGGCATCTACGAGACGCCCGGCGGCACCCTGCTGCACGCCGCGCTCAGCGAGCTGGAGCAGCTCGTGCTGGACCGGCGCACGCTGGCGCTCAAGGACGCCATCGCCCCCCGCTACGCGGACCTGGTCTACGAGGGCCGCTGGTGGACGCTGGAGCGCGAGGCCATGGACGCCATGATCGACCGCATCCAGACGCGCGTCACGGGCACCGTGCGGCTCAAGCTGTACCGCGGCGCCTATACGGTGGCCGGGCGGACGTCGCCGCACTCGCTGTACGACGAGCGCTTCGTCACCTTCGGCGAGGACGACGTCTACGACCAGGCGGACGCGGCGGGCTTCATCCGCCTGTACGGGCTGCCGCTGCGGGTGCAGGCGCTCAAGCAGCAGGAGCAGGAGAAGGAGGCGGCGCGCCCCGCGTTCGCCTGCATGGCCGCGGACTGATCGCCCGGACAACACGGGAGAGGGAGATGATCATGAGCAGCACCGCCGCCGCCGTCGCCGCCCCCAGGCTGTGGGGCGGGCGATTCGCCGCCGGGCCGGCCCCGGAGATGGACGCGCTGAACCGCTCGCTGCCCGTGGACCAGCGCCTGTGGCGCGAGGACGTGGCGGGCAGCCAGGCCTGGGCCGCCGCGCTGGCCGTCGCGGGCGTCATCACCCCCGACGAGGCGCACGAGCTGCGCGCGGGGCTGGACCGCGTGGCGGAGCGGCTGGAGGCGTTCGGCCCCGCGGAGTGGGCCGTGCAGCCGGACGAGGACGTGCACTCGCTCGTCGAGCGGCTGCTGTTCGAGGAGGCCGGCCCCGTCGCGGGCAAGCTGCACACGGGCCGCAGCCGCAACGACCAGGTGGCCACGGACACGCGCCTGTGGGCGCTGGGCGCGGCGTCGCGGCTGGACGCGGCGCTGCGCGGGGTGCAGCGCGCGCTGCTGGAGCAGGCGGAGCGGCACGTGGACACGGTCATGCCGTCGTACACGCACCTGCAGCGCGCGCAGCCGGTGACGGCGGCGCACTGGCTGCTCTCGCACGCGTGGCCGCTGGCCCGCGACCGCGAGCGCCTGGCGCAGGCCCGCGAGCGCGCGGCGGTGCTCCCGCTGGGCTCGGGCGCCATCGCCGGGTGCCCGTTCCCGGTGGACCGCGTGCTGCTCAAGGAGACGCTGGGCTTCCACGCCGTCTCGCAGAACAGCATCGACGCCGTCGCGGACCGCGACTGGATCGCGGACCTGCTGTACGTCTGCGCGCTCGCCGGCGCGCACCTGTCGCGGCTGGCGGAGGACCTGGTGCTCTTCGCCTCGTCCGAGTGGGGCTTCGTGCGGCTGTCGGACCGCTACTCCACCGGCTCGTCGCTGATGCCGCAGAAGCGCAACCCGGACGCGATGGAGCTGGCCCGCGGCAAGGCGGGGCGGCTGATCGGCGGCCTGACGGGCATGCTGTCGCTGCTCAAGGGGCTGCCCAGCGGCTACAACAAGGACCTGCAGGAAGACAAGGCTGCGCTGTTCGAGGCGGTGGACACGCTGGAGCTGCTGCTGCCCGCCGTGGCCGGCACCGTGCGCACCATGCAGATCGACGCCGCGCGCTGCGCCGGCGCCGTGGACGCGGCCATGCTGGCCACCGAGCTGGCGGACTACCTGGTGGAGCGCGGCGTCCCGTTCCGCCAGGCGCACGAGATCGTGGGCCACCTGGTGCGCGCGGCGGAGCAGGCGGACTGCGGGCTCAATGCGCTGGACCCGGCGCTGTTCGAGGCGGAGTCCGCGCACTTCGTCGGCGCGGACCTGGGAGAGATCTTCTCCGCGCGCAACGCGGTGGAGCGCCGCAGCGGCACCGGCGGCACCGCGCCGGAGGCGGTGCGCGGGCAGATCGTGGCCCTGCGCGCGCTGCTGTAGGGCACGACACGACGGAGACGCGGCGCCCGCTCTCCACCCTGGGAGCGGGCGCCGCTTTCTTTCATCCGGACCATTCGGGACGATGGACTTCCACGCCACGCCGCGGCTGCCGCGCGGCTTCCGCTGCGCCAGCCGCAACTGCGGGCTCAAGCCGCAGGCCAAGGACCTGGCGCTCTTCTACTCGGAGGCCCCGGCCGCGGCCGCCGCGCTGTTCACCAGCAACCACTTTCCCGGCGCGCCGGTGGTCGTGGGGCGCGAGATCATCCGCGGCGGCGTGCTGCGCGCGGTGGTGGTCAACAGCAAGATCAGCAACGTCGCCACGGGAGAGCAGGGCATCCGCGACGCGCGCCGCATGGGCGAGCTGGCCGCGGCCGAGCTGGGCGTGCCGGCGGAGCAGGTGCTGATGAGCAGCACCGGCGTCATCGGCCGCCCGCTGCCCATGGAGCGCATCGAGGCGGGGCTGCGGGGGATGGCGGCCGAGCTGCAGGACGACCCCGTCGTGGCCGTGGAGGGGATGATGACCACGGACACCTATCCCAAGGCCCTCTCCCTCTCCGTGGGCAGTGCCACGCTGACGGTCGTCGGCAAGGGCTCGGGGATGATCGAGCCCAACCTGGCCACCATGCTGGTCTACGCCCTGACCGACGCGGCCATCGATGTGGCGGCGCTGGACCGCATGCTGCGCACGGCCGCCGCCGAGTCGTTCAACATGCTGTCGGTGGACAGCGACACCAGCACCTCCGACACCTGCGCCATCCTGGCCAACGGGCTGGCCGGCCCGGTGGCGGAGGACGCGTTCGCATCCGCCCTGCGCGCCGCCTGCATCCGCATGGCGGAGATGCTGGCCCGCGACGGCGAGGGCGCCACCAAGCTGATCCGCGCCACGGTGCGGGGCGCCCGCACGGAGGCGCAGGCGCGCGCGGCCGCCAAGTCCATCATCAACTCGCCGCTGGTCAAGACCATGGCCTACGGCGCGGATCCCAACATCGGGCGCGTGCTGATGGCGGTGGGCAAGTGCCGCGACTGCGAGGTGGACCCGTCGCGCACGGCGGTGTGGATCCAGGGGATGCAGGTGGTGGAGGGGGGCATGGCCACCGCCTTCGCCGAGAGCGACGTCCGCGCCGCGCTGGCCGGCGACCCGGTGGAGATCCGCGTGGACCTGGGCTTGGGCGCGGGCGCCGCCACCGCATTCGGCTGCGACCTGACGCCCGGCTACATCGACGAGAACGCCGCCTACGCCTCGTCCTGAGCGCGGCCCCCGCGATCAGCGTGTCGCCGCGAATACCTCGAGGAAGGCGCGGGCGTAGGGAGAGCGGCGCACGTCGTCGTCGACGCCGAGGTTGTAGGGGCGGCTCAGCATGTCGGTGTTGGCCAGCAGGACGAAGGTCAGCCCCTGCTCGGGCACCTTCACGATGAGCGAGGAGTTTGCCGTCCAGAGCCCATAGTGCCAGACGATGCGCGCCGCGCCGTGCTGCTGGACGAACCAGCCGAGCCCATAGGGGAGCCGCGCGCCGGAGGTGGAGGTGGCGGGGGTGAAGATCCGCTCGCGCGTGGCGGCGGTGACCAGCGCGTCCCCGTCGAGCGCGACGGAGAAGCGCGCCACGTCCGCCGCGGACGAGACCAGCCCGGCGGCGCTGCTGAAGTGCGTGGGGTACGCCTCGGGCGAGCGGCCGTCGGAGCTGAACCCCTGCGCCAGGTTCGCCGTGAAGCCCGCCAGGTCGTAGCCGGTGTGCGCGAAGTCCGCGGCGCTCCGCGGGTTGGGCGCGGTCTGCATCATCCCCAGCGGCTGGATGACCTGCTCCACGACCAGCTCCGCGAAGCTGCGGCCCGAGCTCTCCAAGATCACCTGGTCGAGCAGCGCGAAGCGGTTCCCGTTGTACTGGTAGCGCGATCCCGGCTCCCCCTCCGAGGTGTGGGTCAGGAGGTGCTTGACCCGCACGATGCCGGGACCGCCGAGGCTGATCCCGTACTTCGAGACCGGGTCTTCCAGGCTCACCGTTCCCTCCTGCACCAGGCGCATCACCACGATCGAGGCGAAGGGCTTGGTCAGCGACGCCAGGTGGAAGGACGTCTGCGCGGTGACGGGCGTCCGGCGCTCCGCGTCGGCGTAGCCGAAGCCCTGCTGCCACACGACCTGGCCGCCGCGGACCACCACCGCGGCCATCCCCGGGATCCCGGCGTCGCGCCGCAGCCGATCCAGCCGTGCGGCGAACGCCTCCGTGTCGCCCTTCGGAAGCGTGGCCCCCGGCTGCGCGCAGGCACCGGCCAGCGGCAGCGCGGCAACGAGAAGGCCCAGGCGGGCGGCAGCGCGACGGCGCTGGAGGGAGGGGTGCATACGGGCCCCCGGAGTGGGTGAGACGCGTGATGCGGAGCAGCCGGGGGTTCTACTTGCGGCCGGTGCCCATGTTCCGCGGCGTCACGATGGCTGATCGTGCAGGGCAGCTTCAGGATCGACCCGGAGCGCGTGCCAGGCTTTCTGCCAGAGCGGAGAGCAGCGCGCGCGCCCGGCGCGCCTCGAAGGTGAAGGAGCCCGACACCAGCAGCCATCCTGCCAGGAACACCCCCGGCGGGATCAGCCGCATTCCCCGGTCGGGCTCGACGGAGGGAACCAGGAGCATCGCGATCATCATCGGGACACCCACCACGAGCACCGCACCCATCCACACCGCCATGAACACGGCGACAAAGGGATGCAGCTTCAGCGTGGCGGTGATGCGGCTCCCGCTTCCCGCCGGCTCCACCACCCCCGCGATCCTGGGCAGGAACGCGTTCTGGTAGCCGATGATCCGCTGGACCTCGAACGCGTTCCCGTCGATCCATCCCTCGAAATCCCGCGCTCCGTCACGCCCGAACCGGAACAGGCGCCGCGGCTCGATCACGGAGGCCAGGCGCGCGCACACCTCCACCGGGGGCAGGGGTGATTCGATCTCGAGCCTTTCGTACGGCAGCAGCGGCATGGCGGCGGCGGCGATCGCAGGTCAGAACACCGCCCGGAACAACGCTTCGGCGGGGACCCAGCCGGCGGGATGCTTCCGCACCGCGTACAGCTTCATGCCTCCGCACAGCGACCCGCAGGTCTCCACCATCCGCACGACGGCCACGCTGCGGTCCCGGCTGAACCCCACGGCGGAGAGCTGGATGACCGTTGCGCTGTCCGGCAGGCGGCGGGCGTGGTCGCGCCGTATGCGCGCGAGCATGGCGTGGACGCTGTCCGCGGAGAGGCGGGGGGGATCCATGGCCTCGAAGGTGTCCGGCAGGCGCCGCGGCGCCTCGCTCCGCGCATACAGGTCGCGCAGCGCCTGCCCCACGTGCGGCGAGAACGCGTCGGCGAGCTCCTGCCTTTCCCGTGTGGCCCGGACGTCTCGTACCGTCAGGGCGAACGTATCCGTCTCGGCCTGGAGGATCACGTTGTCCGCGCAGCAGTAGTCGTGGAGCAGGCTCTCGTACACCGCGAGCGTCTCGGCCTCAAGCGAGGGTCTGGCCTCGCCGCACCCGGCGAGGATCAACACGGTCGTGAGCCGGGTGAGGCGGCGCATGCGGGCCATCCCAGGGGAGATGCGGAAGGAACCGGCAGGGTGAGTCCCGGCTTCCTAACGTCTACAACCGGCGTGGTTCGAACAACCCCGCCGCGGAAGCCCGTTGCCGCCTACGAGGTGCGCACCGGCGCCGCCACCGCCTTCGGCTGCGACCTGACGTCCGGCTAAACCGACGAGAACGCCGCCCACGCCTCGTCCTGATTCGGCGTAGAAAAACGTTGCCGGGTGAGAAACGGCGGTTTACGTTTCGGAGCGGGGCGGCCAGGCTGCTGCCCCGTGCGGCCCACCTGCCGGAAGGAATGACCCATGAGACGTCTCACGATGCTCGCCGCCGCCGCACTCCTGATGGCGGGGTGCGCCTCCGCGAACCCGGATGCCTCCGGAGCGGGCGGTACGCCGGCGCGGCCCATCCTGGAGGTGATGAACCGCAGCACCGACAGCTTCAACGTCATCGCGGTGCGGCGGGTGGGCGGGACGGAAACTCCCCTGGGCACGCTCCGCGCCGGCCAGACGCGGCGGTTCGTGATGCCGCCCAACGCGTACCTCAGGTTCGTGGGCCGCACCGAGAGCGCGCGCTACGACCCGAACAAGATCCGCATCCGGCGCGTCAACTAGCCGGACTCCTGCGGTCCCTGCCGACACCGGCGCCCCTCCGCGGGTGCCGGTGCTTTTTTGCGCCCGGAAACCGGGCCGATCAGTCCTCTTGAGCGCGCTCCTCGGGAGTGATCCGCCACCCTCCGAACGGTCCTGGCGAGGCAAGAAAAAACTAGCGCGCATAACGCTTTTTCGCGTTAGCTTGAGGGGCCTGCCGAACCGTGTTCACCCTCCTCGCGCCCCCGGCCCGTGCCCAGCTTCAGCGACTACATCGTCTACGTGGACGAGAGCGGCGACCACAGCCTGTCCGCCATCCACTCCGACTACCCGGTCTTCGTGCTGGCCTTCTGCCTCTTCTCCAAGGAGGAGTACGCGGCCCGGGCGGCGCCGGACGTCCTGCGCTTCAAGTTCAAGTACTTCGGGCACGACCAGGTGGTGCTCCACGAGCTGGATATGCGGCGGACGCGGGGCGCGTTCACGTTCCTGCTCAACCCGCGGCTTCGCGAGCCGTTCTACGCGGACCTGAACGCGCTCATGGCCGCCGCGCCCATGACGCTGGTCGCCAGCGTCATCCACAAGG
>DASTLD010000338.1:0-11972 GCA_035715345.1 Longimicrobium sp. | reverse complement strand
TGCCCGCCGCATCGATCGCGGCCTGCTCCGACGGCGCCGACGAGCCCGACACGCCCCGCGCGCGGCCGATCGTCATCGCGCCGGCGGGCCCGGACTCGGGCGCCGTGGGCACCGGGCTGGCCGCGTCCGGCGCCGGCTTTGCGCCGGACGAGTACCCGCTGGCGTGGAAGGCGGATGGCGTCGTCATCGCCCACGCACAGCGGTACCGCCGGGGAGCGCGGGCGGACTCCACCTGCCGGGGCAGCGGCTTCTACGAGCTCAGCCGCGGCCGGGCCCGGCCCATCGCCATCGGACCGCCGGCGTGCACCGGCGCCTTCTCCGGGATCGCCGCCGCGGACCCGGAGGGGCGGACCGTGGTCTATCCCGCCGCGCCCGACTTTGCCCGCCTGCCGGCGCTGATCCGCCACCCCCTGCAGGTGTGGTACACGGACACCATCGTGACCGGCTGCGGCGGGCGCTTCACGCGCCTGGCGGTGTCGGCGGACCTGGAGCAGCTCGCGGCGGTGGGACGCTGCGCGGAGGGGGGCGCCGGGCCCGCGGCGCTGCACCTGATGATGGGCAACGGCAACGGCCTCCAGGCGGTGCTGGGCAACGAGGAAGGCGAGATCGGGCACATTGCCTGGTCGGCCTTCGGCCTGAGCATCGTCCTGGACCAGCGCAAGCCGGGCGAGGAGCCCTCGCTCAACTGGTTCATCCTCGGCGAGCGCGCGCTGGTCAAGCTGGCCGACGGGACCGATCCGGCGTGGAGCCCCACGGGGGAATGGATCGCCTTCCTGGCGGAGGGGCGCGGCGGTCGGGCGGAGATCCGGCGCGTGCCCTCCGTCCGCGGCTCGCGCCCGCGGCTCGTCTACCGCGCCGCCCCCGGCGAGCCCCCGCCCGGCGGGCCGCTGGTCTGGTCGCCGGACGGCAGGTCGCTGCTGTTCACGCGCCGCTCCCCCCGCGGCACCACCATCTGGCGCGTGGACCTGCGCACCCGCACCGCCACCCCCGTCACCGGCCGGGATACGACCGCGTCAGGGCGCTGAGCCCACCGCCATTCTGGCCCGCGCACCGCCGGATCGGCAGGAAACACAAGGCATACCCGTTGCACCCCGAACCGCCCTAGCGCAGTGGGCCGCCGGGGTGCTTTCGCACGTCCCCGCGCCGCGGCCGTTTTCATCAATCCAACGGAAGGATACAGCCCATGGCGAAGGTCATTGGGATCGATCTTGGCACCACCAACTCCGTGGTGGCCGTCATGGAGGGCGGCGACCCGGTCGTGATCCCCAACGCGGAGGGCGGCCGGACCACGCCCAGCGTGGTGGCGTTCACCAAGGACGGCGAGCGGCTGGTGGGCCAGGTGGCGCGCCGCCAGGCCATCACCAACCCCACCAACACGGTCTTCTCCATCAAGCGCTTCATGGGCCGCAAGGAGGCGGAGGTGAAGCAGGAGGAGAAGCTGGTGCCCTACAAGGTGTCGTCCGGGGCCGGCGGGCTGGCGCAGGTGGAGGTGCCCAACGTGGGCAAGACCTTCACGCCGCCCGAGATCTCGGCCATGATCCTCCAGAAGATGAAGCAGACGGCGGAGGACTACCTGGGGCAGAGCGTGACCCAGGCGGTCATCACCGTGCCCGCCTACTTCAACGACGCGCAGCGCCAGGCCACCAAGGACGCCGGCAAGGTGGCGGGCCTGGAGGTGCTGCGCATCATCAACGAGCCCACGGCCGCCGCGCTGGCGTACGGCCTGGACAAGAAGAAGGAGGAGAAGATCGCCGTCTACGACCTGGGCGGCGGCACCTACGACATCTCCATCCTGGAGCTGGGCGAGGGGGTGTTCGAGGTCAAGGCCACCAACGGCGACACGCACCTGGGCGGCGACGACTTCGACCAGCGCATCATCGACTGGCTGGTGGAGGAGTTCCGGCGCGACCAGGGCATCGACCTCAGCAAGGACCCCATGGCGCTGCAGCGCCTGAAGGAGGCGGCGGAGAAGGCCAAGATGGAGCTGTCGACCACCGCGTCGACGGACATCAACCTGCCCTTCATCACCGCCACGCAGGAGGGGCCCAAGCACCTGAACGTCACGCTGAGCCGCGCGAAGTTCGAGCAGCTGGTGGACGACCTGGTGCAGCGCACCATCCCGCCCATGCAGAAGGCGCTGGACGACGCGGGGCTCAAGCCGAACGACATCGACGAGGTGATCCTGGTGGGCGGCAGCACCCGCATCCCCAAGATCCAGGAGGTGGTCAAGAGCTTCTTCGGCAAGGACCCCCACCGCGGCGTGAACCCCGACGAGGTGGTGGCCATCGGCGCGGCCATCCAGGGCGGCGTGCTGGCGGGCGACGTCAAGGACGTGCTGCTGCTGGACGTGACGCCGCTGTCGCTGGGCATCGAGACGCTGGGCGGCGTGTTCACGGTGCTGATCCCGCGCAACACGACCATCCCCACCAAGAAGAGCGAGGTGTTCTCCACGGCGGAGGACCACCAGACCACGGTGGAGATCCACGTGCTGCAGGGCGAGCGCGACCTGGCGGCCTACAACAAGACCATCGGCAAGTTCCAGCTCACGGGCATTCCGCCGGCGCCGCGCGGCACGCCGCAGGTGGAGGTGACGTTCGACATCGACGCCAACGGCATCCTGCACGTGAGCGCCAAGGACCGCGCCACGGGCAAGGAGCAGAAGATCCGCATCGAGGCCAGCAGCGGCCTGAGCGAGGCGGAGATCGACAAGATGGTCAAGGACGCGGAGGCGCACGCCTCCGAGGACAAGGCCCGGCGCGAGCAGGTGGAGGCGCGCAACCGGCTGGACTCCCTGGTCTACACGGTCGACAAGGACGTGAAGGAGTGGGAGGACAAGCTGGACGAGCCCAGCCGCGAGCGGGTGAGCACCGCCCTGGAGCGCGCCCGCAAGGCGCTCAAGCAGGACGACATGGGCGAGGTGACCGCGGCCACGGAGGAGCTGCAGCAGGCCTTCATCGCGGCGGGCACCATGGCCACCCAGGCCGCGCAGCCGGCGGACGCCGGGGCGGGCCCGGACGCGGGCTTCTCCGGCGGCGCCACCGCCGGCGCCGGCTTCGAGGACGACGCCACCGCGCGCGCCGGCGGCGCCGCGCAGGACGACGTGGTCGAGGCCGACTACGAGATCGTGGACGAGGAGAAGAAGTAAGGCCTCGCCCGCGGGGCGATGGACCGGCGCGGCCCCGCTTCCGGAGCACGGAGGCGGGGCCGTGCCGCGTGCGGCGACACGGTGCGGCGCGGACCGGAATAATGCATGCTTAATTCCTAGCACCTTCCGCCGGCGCGGGAGCGGGGCGATGTTTAGGGTGGTGCAATCCTGAACGTGAACGCTGAGGGGAACGATGCTGGATCCCGTGCGGGCCAAGCTGAAGATCGTGGGCGTGACCGCCGGCGCCTTTGCCGGCGGCGTGCTGCTGGCCTCGGGGCTGGACTGGACGGCCGGCGGCCACGCGTCGCTGCTGCAGACCACCTCGCAGCCGTCGCGCGCGGACGTGCGCCCGGTCCAGGAGCTGAGCCAGGCCTTCATCGCCATCGCGGAGGCGGTGACGCCCGCGGTGGTGGCCATCGAGACGGAGCGCGCGCCCGAGCAGCGCGCCGGCCCCACGCGCGAGAAGCAGAACCCGCGCGGCGGGGTGCCGGAGTGGTTCCCCTTTCCCATGCCCGACCCGAACACGCCCCAGGAGTCCAGCGGCTCCGGGTTCCTGATCTCGGACCAGGGCTACATCATGACCAACAACCACGTCGTGGCGGACGCGGACAAGATCAACGTGGTCCTCGGCGACAACCGCGTGCTGCAGGCGCGGCTGGTGGGCCGCGACCCGCTGACCGACGTGGCGGTCATCAAGGTGGACGGGGGCCGCCTGCCCGCGGTGCGCATCGGCAAGTCGGACGACACGAAGATCGGCGAGTGGGTGCTGGCCATCGGCAACCCGCTGGAGCTGGGGACCACGGTGACGGCCGGCATCGTCAGCGCCAAGGGGCGCGGGCTCAACAACCTGCTGGGCACCAACGCGGGCGGCAGCCGCTGGGCCATCGAGGACTTCATCCAGACGGACGCGCCCATCAACCCGGGCAACTCCGGCGGCCCGCTCATCAACCTGCGCGGCGAGGTGGTGGGCATCAACTCCGCCATCGCCTCGCCCACGGGCTTCTATTCCGGCTACGGCTTCGCGGTGCCCATCGACCTGGCGCACCGCGTGGCGGAGGACCTGATCCGCTACGGCCGCGTGCGCCGGCCCGCGCTGGGCGTGTCGGTGACGCCGGTGACGCCCGAGGACGCGGAGGTCTTCAAGCTGGAGCGCATCGAGGGCGTGGTGGCGCAGGACTTCCAGCCGCAGAGCGCCGCGCGCGAGGCCGGGCTGCAGCAGGGCGACGTGATCGTGGCCGTCAACGGCCAGCGGGTGGAGCGCGTGGGCCAGTTCCAGCGCCTCATCGCCAGCCGCCAGCCGGGCGAGACGGTGGCGCTGGACGTCGTGCGCTTCGGCGACCGGCGCCGGGTGCAGGCGCGCCTGGCGGAGGCGCCGGAGAACGCGGCGCCCCCCGTGGCACGGCGCGAGACTCCGGCCCCCACCACGCCCAAGCTGGGCATCGGCGTGGCCCCGGCAACGGGGCAGCAGGCGGGTGGGCGCGGCAACCCGGGCGTGGTGATCAACGAGGTGGAGCCGTCCGGCGCGGCGGCCCGCTACGGCATCCGCGAGGGCACGCGCATCCTGGCCGTGGACGGGCAGGAGGTGCGCGACGTGGCCGGGTTCCGGCGGCTGGTGGAGCGCAAGCGGCCGGGCCAGGTGGTGTCGCTGCGCGTGGTGACCGCCGCGCCCAACAGCGAGGGCGGCATCATCAACGTGCGCCTGCCCGACTGAACGGCAGGTTACAGGGGACAGGGGACAGGTTACACCCTGCCATCCCCTCGCCGCGCGGCCCGGAGCTTCTCCGGGCCGCGTTTGCGTTCATACCATGGGGCGATCCTCTCAGGCCCGGCGCGCGACCGGGGAGAACGGAATCCGCAATCCGGTCATCGCACAAACCACTCGCCGACGACAAACGTCACCGAAACGACAATCTTCTTGACGCACTGGAAGGGCACGCCTATCGTCTGAAGAACGGATCACGCCCTTTCTTTCGCTCCCGCTCCTCCGTCTGACGCTCGCCCGATGCGCACGCGATCCGCCCACGCCGTGCTCGCCGCTCCCGCCCGCCCGCGCCTCCTCGTGGCGAGGCTGACGGGCGAGCAGTTCGCGGTTCTGCTGCTCGGGCTGCTGGCCATGGCCGCCGTGCTGGGGTTGCGCGGGATGGAGCGGCTGGCGGATGCGCGCACGCGGCACTTCCAGGCGCTTGCGCGGCAGGCTGCCGTGTCGCCGCTCCCCTACGGCGCGCTGATCCCCGCGGCGGGACGGCCGCGGCCCGAGGGCGTGCACGCCGTCGTCCGCGCGGACGCCGTGGCGAGAGCGGACGAGGAGGCGCTGTGCGTCCTCGCGCGGCACACCGCCGCTTCGCGGGACGTGGCGTGGGTGGCCCTGTCCGGCCGCGGCCCGGCCTGCGCGATGGTCGCCGCGCCCGTTCGGCCGGCAGGAGCATCCGCGGATTCGCTGCGGCGGCTGGCCGGCGCGGCGCGCTGGTGGATCGTGGGCGCGGACGGGCGGGCGCTCTACAGCCGGCGCGAGGTGCCGCGCCCCGCCGAGCTGCGCCGGCTCCTCGACGCTCTCAAAGGGGCCGATGAGGAGACCATGCCGGTGCTGGCGCCATGATGCGGCACGCCTGGAAGGCCGCGGCGCTGCTCCTGGCGGCGGTGATCGCCCTGTGCGCGTGGCGCGCCGTGGGGACGGTCCGTGCCCTCGCCCGCGCCCCCGCGGCGGGCGAGCGCACGGGGCTGGGCTCGGCTGCCGATCGCGTGCTGTCGCTGCCGCGCGATCACCCGCTCGGCAGGATCGCGCTGCCCGGGCGCGCGGTGGTGTTCGCGTATTCCCCGGACTGCGCCGTGTGCCACGCCAACATGGCCAACTGGATCGACATCGCCAGCCACGCCCGTGCCTCCGGAATGCGCCTGATCGCCGCGGCGCCCGTGCAAACTGAAGACGCGCGACGCTACTGGGAGCCGCTGGGCGAGTCCGTCGACGTGATCCTTTCCGACACGGCCATGCTGGCGCGGGTGCTGGGCGTGGGCGGTACGCCGGCGACGCTGCTGGTGCACGACGGCGTGGTGCGCCGGGTCTACGACGGAGCGCTTACGCCGGCGGCACGGCGGCAGGTGATGGGATTCGTCGCGCGGGGGGTGCTGCCCGATTCGTGAGCCGACCATCGCGGGACGGCCGGGGAGCCGCCCCTGAACCACCCCAGACCCCGGAGCGGAGGGAACCTCCATGACCGCCACACATCGTCGCGAGAGGCTGTTGACGTGGGCCGTTGCCGCCGTGGCGCTGGCCGCCGCGTTCCAGGCGGCGCCGCTGCTGGTGACGCGGGCGTACGCGCAGCAGGCGCCGCCCAGCCAGTGCGAGGTCACCTGCAACAGCGGGAGCTGCAAGGCGGTTGGCAACTGCACGTGCACCTGCACCTGGCTGGGCATCGCCAAGTGCACCTGCAACGACCAGGAGAACTGACACGGCTGTTCTTCGTCCGTGAAACCGGCTCCCCGGCCTCTGTACCTTACCCCTGCGTTAGGCTCATGCGACGCCCGGCCATCCTCCTCATTCTCCCCCTTGCCCTTGCCGCTGCCTGCGGCGACAGCGGCCGCACTCCGGGCGTGGCCGCGCGGCGGCTGGAGAACGGCGCCGTGCTCGTCTCCAACCCCGTCCACGGTACGTGGACCGATGCGACCGCCTGGCGGGCGGTGGAGGAGCTGCGCGTGGGC
This sequence comes from Longimicrobium sp., assembly GCA_035715345.1. Taxonomy (GTDB): domain Bacteria; phylum Gemmatimonadota; class Gemmatimonadetes; order Longimicrobiales; family Longimicrobiaceae; genus Longimicrobium. The sequence goes on along the minus strand of DASTLD010000338.1, from coordinate 5,131 downwards.
AGCATGGACGGCGTTGATGCGCTCGCCGGGCCGGCGGCGCTGGAGGTGGACGCGCTCGGGCGGCTGTACGTGCTGGACGTGGAGACGAAGCAGGTGCGGGTGTTCGACGCCGCCGGGCGCTTGGTGCGCAGCATCGGCCGGGAAGGGCGCGGCCCCGCCGAATTCGTTCAGCCGGTGGGGATGGCGTGGTCGCCGGGCGGGCTGCTGTGGGTGCTGGACCCCGGGCAGGGGCGATTCACCGCCTTCGACACGACGGGGGCGCCCCGGCGCACGCTGCCGCACGCCAGCGGGTCCGTCGTCATGCCCTGGCCCGGCCGCTTCGACCGCGCAGGGCGGCTGTACGACGCCACCGGCGGCAGCGCGCCCTCCCTGCTGCGCATCGACGCGGCGACCGGGCGCAGCGAACGCCTCGCGCTGCCGGTCCACGAGCCCGAGCGGTTCGTCCTGGACCGGGACGGGACGCAGCACACCGCCTTCGTCCCGTTCTCGCCGCGGCTGGCGTGGGCGCTCGACGGCGACGGGCGCGTGTGGTCGGGCACCGGCGACCGCTATCGCCTGGGTCTCCACGCGCCGGGCGGCGACACCCTCCGGATCGTCGAGCGCGCGGCACCGCCCGTCCCGGTGAGCCGGGCGGAGCGGGAGGCGCTGCCCCCGGCGCTCAAGGCGTTCGCGGAGCAGGGCGGGCGCGTCGACCTGTCCCGCATTCCCCGCTACAAGCCCGCGTTCACCCAGGTCCAGGTGGACGACCGCGGCTACCTGTGGGTCCGCCCCTCGCTCCCCGCCGGCGAGCCGAACGCCTCCTTCGATGTGTTCGAGCCGGAGGGCCGCTATCTCGGCCGGGTGCACCTTCCCTTCCCCCTGCTGGACGCGCTGCCCTGGATCGTGCGGGGCCATCACCTCTACGCCGTGGTCCTGAGCGACGCGGGATATCCGCAGATCGTTCGCCTCCGCCTCCACGGCCGCACCCCCTGATCGGGCCACCCGCCGCGCGAGAACCTCACAGGCACCGCCGGCCAACTGCGGGCACCAGCCATCTCCCTCTTCCACGCAGTTTGGGGGAGAGGGAGAGCGCGGCACCGGGGACGCGACGGCCGCCGCGCGCCCGGGTGCCGCGCAGGGTGAGGTCCGCCCCCTTCGCGGCGGCGTCGCAATCCCCGCCTCCACAATCCGCCACCGGCGCCCGCCGGGGGCTGCAACCTCCGAAAACCCGAAGGCTTGAACTTGCCGGGTCCGGCCGGTAAGTTCGGGGTGCTCTTCTCCTCCCGGCCGGGTTGGCGGAATTGGTAGACGCGGCAGCCTTAGGAGCTGTTGCCTCCGGGCGTGTGGGTTCGAGTCCCTCACCCGGCATTCCACGGGCGGAGCCTGAACTCCAAGCAGAGATCATCAGCCGGAATGCCCGAGAACAGCGAGCTGCGTGTCCAGGTGGAGGAGCCGACCTCCTGGAGCCGCCGCCTTTCCATCACCGTGCCCGGCGAGCGCGTGCGCCGCGCCCGCCAGTCCGCGGCCGCCAAGCTGGCCAACAGCGTGCGCCTGCCCGGCTTCCGCAAGGGCAAGACGCCCGCCTCGCTCATCGAGCGCCAGTTCGGCGCCGCCATCGAGCAGGAGACCGTCGACAAGGTCATCCAGGACGCCTACCGCGAGGCGCTGGCCCAGTCCAACCTGCAGCCCATCACCCAGCCGCAGGTGGGGCGGGTGGAGTACCCGGGCGGCGGCGCGGACATGACCTTCGACGTGGAGTTCGAGGTCAGCCCCACGCTGGACCTGGCCCGCACCGGCGGCTTCGCGGTCGTCCGCCCCGCGGACGAGGTGCGCGAGGAGGACGTCGCGGCGGTGCTGGAGCGCATCCGCGACGAGCGCGGCACGCTGAGCCCGCTGCCCGCCGACGCGCACCCCGGCTACGGCGACCAGGTGGTGGTGGAGATCGCCGGCCTGGACGACGCGGAGGAGGGGGCGGAGCCGGAGGCGCGCCCCTACCGCTTCGAGCTGGGCGCCGGCCAGGCCATCCCGCAGGTGGAGGAGTCCATCCTGCAGCTCGTGCCCGGCGAGGAGCGCGAGTTCACGGTGGCCTTTCCCGACGACTTCCCGGACGAGGCGCAGCGCGGCCAGGAGCGCCGCATGCGCATCCGGCTGGTTGAGGGGCAGCGCAAGGAGCTGCCGGCGCTGGACGACGAGCTGGCCCGGGCCGTCGGCGACTTCGAGAGCCTGGACGCGCTGCGCGAGCGGGTGCGGGCGGACCTGGCGGTGGAGAAGCGGCGCCAGGCGGAGGGCGCGGTGCGCGACGCGCTGGTGCGGCAGATCATCGAGGCCAACCCGTTCGACGTGCCGGCCTCCATGGTGGACCGCTACCTGGACTTCATGACCGGCGACGTGACGGACGAGCACGGCCGGCGGCGCCCGCGCAGCGGCGACGAGGAGGCGCGAATCTCGCAAATGCGCGCCATCCTGCGGCCGCAGGCGGAAGCCTCGCTCAAGCGGATGATGGTGGTGGAGCACCTGGCCGAGCGGCACGGGCTGCGCGCCACCACCGACGACGTGGACGCGCGCGTGGAGGCGCTGGCCCAGCAGCACGGGCAGAGCGCCAGCGACGTGTGGATGCAGCTGGAGCGCAGCGGGCAGATGCAGTCGCTGGAGTCGGAGATCACGGAGGAGAAGGTCTTCGCGCACCTGCTCGCGCAGAACACCGTCACCGGGGGCTGAGGGGCAGCCCGGCCGCGGGAACCATCCCCTCAACCTGCCAGGAGAAGCGAATTGGCCATCTATCCGCCGTACGTGATCGAGCGGTCCAGCCGCGGCGAGCGCAGCTACGACATCTACAGCCGCCTGCTGATGGACCGCATCGTCTTCCTCGGGACGCCCGTGGACGACATGGTCGCGAACATCATCATCGCGCAGCTCCTCTTCCTGGACGCGGACAACCCGGGAAAGGACATCTACCTGTACGTCAACTCGCCGGGCGGCGTGGTCACGGCCGGCCTGGCGATCTACGACACCATGCAGTACATCCGCAGCCCGGTGCACACCACCTGCCTGGGCATGGCGGCCAGCATGGCGGCCATCCTGCTGGCGGCGGGCGAGAAGGGCAAGCGCACGGCGCTGCCCAACTCGCGCATCATGCTGCACCAGCCCAGCGGCGGCAGCCAGGGCACGGCGGCGGACATCGAGATCGCGGCGCGCGAGATCCTGAACCTGCGCCAGAAGCTCAACAAGATCCTGTCCCAGCACACGGGCCAGCCGGAGGACCGCATCGAGGCGGACCTGGACCGCGACCGCTTCATGTCGCCCGAGGAGGCGCTGGAGTACGGCATCGTGGACCAGGTGCTGGCGCACGGCGGCACCCCGCTGGTGGCGGTCAAGCACGACGAGGCGGAGACGGGCTCCCGATGAACGGGAGCGCGCGCACCCCGGCCCGCACGCGGTAAAGGACGTATGCCCAGCGACAAGCACCTCCGCTGCTCGTTCTGCGGAAAGAGCAAGGACTCGGTCAAGCGGTTCATCTCCGGGCCCAGCGTCTACATCTGCAACGAGTGCATCTCGCTCTGCAACGAGATCCTGGCCGAGGAGGACATCAAGGAGGCCACCAGCGCGGCCACCCCGGTGCCCACGCCGCAGGAGATCAAGGAGGTGCTGGACCAGTACGTGGTGGGGCAGGAGGCGGCCAAGAAGGCGCTGGCCGTCTCCGTCTACAACCACTACAAGCGGGTCAACCACCAGGGGGTGATGGACGACGTCGAGCTCGACAAGTCCAACATCATGCTCCTGGGCTCCACCGGCGTGGGCAAGACGCTGCTGGCGCAGACGCTGGCGCGGGTGCTCCACGTGCCGTTCACCATCGTGGACGCCACCACGCTGACCGAGGCCGGGTACGTGGGCGAGGACGTGGAGAACATCCTCGTCCGCCTGCTGCAGGCGGCGGACTTCAACGTGGCGGAGTGCGAGCGCGGCATCATCTACATCGACGAGATCGACAAGATCGCCCGCAAGAGCGAGAACCCGTCGATCACGCGCGACGTGAGCGGCGAGGGGGTGCAGCAGGCGCTGCTCAAGATCCTGGAGGGCACCACGGCGTCGGTGCCGCCGCAGGGCGGGCGCAAGCACCCGCAGCAGGAGTACATCCAGATCAACACCCGCCACATCCTCTTCATCTGCGGCGGGGCGTTCGACGGGCTGGAGAAGATCATCGAGGCGCGGACGGGGAAGCGGCAGATCGGCTTCGGGGCCAAGGACGGCGGCCGCGAGGTCACCAAGCACGCCGACCCGTTCGAGCAGGTGGAGCCCGAAGACCTGCTGCGCTTCGGCCTGATCCCGGAGCTGGTGGGCCGTCTGCCGGTGACGGTGACGCTGGAGAACCTGGACGAGGACGCGCTGGTGCGCATCCTGACCGAGCCCAAGAACGCGCTGGTCAAGCAGTATCAGAAGATCTTCCAGATGGACCGCGTGGGGATCACCTTCGACCCCGGCGCCATCCGGGCCATCGCGCGGCAGGCCATTGAGCGGGGCACGGGCGCGCGCGGCCTGCGCGCGGTGATCGAGGGGCTGATGCGCGACATCATGTTCGACATCCCCTCGCGCGAGGACGTGCGCGAGGTGGTGGTCACCCCCGAGTGCGTGACGGACGGCGTGCCGCCGCTGCTGGTGCTGGCCCCGGAGGCGCGCCGGAAGGAAGCGTAGGGGCGGTACGAAGGTACGGGGTACGAAGGTACGTTCGATGGATCAGCGCGGGGGCGGCCGGGGTGCCGCTCCCGCGCTTCCTTTCCCGCCAGCCATGCTCCTTCTTGCGCACGCCGAGTTGCGCCGGACCGTTACCCGCGTACCTTCGTACCCCGTACCTTCGTACCCTCGTACCTTCGTACTTCCTTGAAGATCAAGTCCGTCGAATTCGCCGGGGCCATCGGCCAGCCGGGGCAGGCGCCGCCGGAGAGCACGCGGGGAATGCCGCTGGTGGCATTCTCCGGGCGCAGCAACGTGGGCAAGTCGTCGCTCATCAACCGGCTGCTGGGGCGCACGCGGACGGCCATCGCCCGCGTTTCGCAGCAGCCGGGAAAGACGCAGGAGATCAACTTCTACCACGTCCGCTCGGACCTGGGCGACTTCTTTCTCGTGGACCTTCCCGGCTACGGCTTCGCCAGGGCGC
>DASTLD010000337.1:0-2241 GCA_035715345.1 Longimicrobium sp. | reverse complement strand
CAGGAAGTTCCGCTTCTGCCGCTCGCGCGCGCGCAGGATGTCCGGGCGGTCCGTGGGGCCCTCCACGCCCAGGTTGTAGGAGCGGTTGTCGTCGTGGCCGTCGCGGTTGCCCTCGCCGTTGGCGTCGTTGTGCTTGGCGTTGTACGACACCAGGTCGTGCAGCGTGAACCCGTCGTGGGCCACGACGAAGTTGATGCTGGCGTGCGGCTTACGCCCGTCGTTCTCGTACAGGTCGCTGGAGCCGGTCAGGCGGTAGCCCAGCTCGCCCAGCGTGCCGTGGTCGCCGCGCCAGTAGGAGCGCACGGTGTCGCGGTACTTGCCGTTCCACTCCGCCCACAGCACGGGAAAGTTGCCCACCTGGTAGCCGCCCTCGCCCACGTCCCACGGCTCCGCGATCAGCTTGACCTGGCTGATGACGGGGTCCTGGTGGATGACGTCGAAGAACGAGGACAGGCGGTCGACCTCGTGCAGCTCGCGCGCGAGCGTGCTGGCCAGGTCGAAGCGGAAGCCGTCCACGTGCATCTCCTGCACCCAGTAGCGCAGGCTGTCCATCACCAGCTGCAGCGTCTGGGGGTGCACCAGGTTGAGCGAGTTGCCCGTGCCCGTGTAGTCCATGTAGAAGCGCGGGTCGTCGCGCACCAGCCGGTAGTACGTGGGGTTGTCGATGCCTTTGAAGCTCAGGGTGGGCCCCAGGTGGCTGCCCTCCGCCGTGTGGTTGTAGACCACGTCCAGGATGACCTCGATGCCCGCCGCGTGCAGCGCGCGCACCATGTCCTTGAACTCGCGCACCTGCTCGCCGTAGTCGCGCACGGAGGCGTAGCGCCCCGCGGGAGAGAAGTAGTTGAGCGTGTTGTAGCCCCAGTAGTTGCGCAGGCCGCGCTGCTGCAGGAACAGGTCGTCCACGATCTCGTGCACCGGCAGCAGCTCGATGGCCGTGACGCCGATGGACTGGAGGTGGGCGATGATGGCCGGGTGCGCCACCGCCGCGTACGTCCCCCGCAGCTCCGGGGGGATGTCCGGGTGGAGCTGCGTGAGGCCCTTGACGTGCGCCTCGTAGATCACCGTCTTGTGCCAGGGGATGCGCGGCGGCCGGTCGCCCTGCCAGTCGAAGCCGCCGTCGACGACCACGCTCTTGGGCACGCCCCACGAGTCGTCCTCGTCGTCCATCACCCAGTCCTCGCCGGGCTGGTCGAACGGGTAGGCGAACGGGTGCGCCTCCCACCTGACCGGGCCGGCCAGCGCGCGGGCGTAGGGGTCGATGACCAGCTTGAACGGGTTGCAGCGCCGGCCGCGGCCGGGGTCGTAGGGGCCGTTGATCTTGTAGCCGTAGAAGGTGCCGGGGCCCACGCCGGGCACGTAGCCGTGCCAGACGAAGGCGGTGCGCTCGCGCAGGCGGTAGGTGCGGCTGGGCTCGTGGTCGCCGGGCGCGTCGAAGATGCACAGCTCCACCTCCCACGCCTGCTCGGAGTAGATGGCGAAGTTGGTGCCCTTGCCGTCCCACGTGGCGCCGAGCGGATAGGGCACGCCGGGCCAGGCGGTGACGGCGGACTCCAGGAAGCCGGGTACGTAGTGGTCCTCCTGCCGGGGCGAGGACGGGTGCCCCTGCTGCCCGCGGTGGCCGGGCCCGTACATGCCGCCCCGGGCCTCCCGCGCGCGCACGTCGTCCGGCACCGGCGCGGCGTGCGCCTGTCCCGGCGCCGCGCCCTCCGGCCCGGCCTCGCGCGCCTGCGGCACCACCAGCTCCGGCGGCGGCTGGTCTCCCGGCGGGCCGTGCTGGTGCGGGGCGTGGTCCCGCGGCGCCGGGTGCTCATGGGGTGCCGCGTGGTCGTGCGGGGGCGCGTGCTCGGCGGGCGGTGTGTGCTCGGAGGGCGGCGTGTGCTCGGGAGGATTCGCTTCGTCGTGGTGCTGGGCCATGCGTATTTGGAATCGGTGATGACAAATGTGAGGGTGGCGCGCCGCGGGCATCCAGCCGGCGGTTGAAACCGCACCTCCAGAAGCACGAAGTCCGCCTGCGCGGACTGCACGTCGGGTTCTGCGTGCGTTGCGGGCACGGGCGCGAGGGCGGCGCCCCCACCCGCTCGCTCAGGCTCGCACCCTCCCCCAAGTCTGGGGGAGGGTTGGGGCCCCTGCGCAAGAACGTGCCCCGCCGCGATTCAGGTCTCCCCCTCTCCGCGCGCCGCGGGCACCAGCGCCCGCGTCGTGCACCTGGCTCTGGCGGCGCGGGGGGAGGGGGCCGGGGGG
>DASTLD010000336.1:0-2247 GCA_035715345.1 Longimicrobium sp. | reverse complement strand
GATGAGCCCGCGTCCGCCGGGCTGGACCTCAAGGCCATGCTGGGCCGCAAGGCCGGCAACCCCGCGGCGGAGCGGCTGAACCGCACGGAGTTCGCGCAGCCCGCCGTGTTCGTCATCGACTACGCCATGGCGAAGCTGTGGATGAGCTGGGGGATCGTCCCCGACGCGGTGATCGGCCACTCGCTGGGCGAGTACGCGGCCGCCTGCATCGCCGGCGTGCTGTCGCTGGAGGATGCGCTCGCGCTCGTCGCCGACCGGGCGCGCATGATCCAGGAGCTGCCGGGCGGGGCCATGCTGGCCGTGTCGCTGGACGAGTCCGCCGTGCGCCCGCTGCTCACGCCCGAGCTGGCGATCGCGACGGTGAACGCGCCGGGCCTGACCGTCGTCTCCGGGCCGGAGGATGCGGTCGCGGCGCTGCAGGGGCGGCTGGCGGAGCACGGCCACGTGGCGCGGCGCCTGGCGACGACGCACGCGTTCCACTCGCCGATGATGCAGCCCGTCGCCGGGCGGCTGGCCGAGCGCGCCGCTGCCGTCAAGCTGAGCCCGCCGCGCATCCCGATGATCTCCAACGTCACCGGGACCTGGCTGACGGACCAGGAGGCGACGGACCCGGCGTACTGGACGCGGCACCTGCTGGGCACCGTGCGCTTCGCGCAGGGGGTCGCCGAGCTGCTGGCGGAGCCCGGGCGCGTGCTGCTGGAGGTGGGGCCGGGGCAGACGCTGAGCACCTTCGTCCGCCAGCGGCCGGAGGGCGGCCCGGCTCCGGCCGCCGTCGTCCCGTCGCTGCGCTATGCGTACGACCGCACGCCCGACCCGCAGTTCCTGGTGGACGCGCTGGGGCGGCTGTGGATCGCCGGCGTCTCGCCGGACTGGAAGGCGTTCCGCGCGGGCGAGCGCCGCCGCCGAGTCCGCCTGCCCACCTACCCGTGGGAGCGCCAGCGCTACTGGATCGAGGCCCCGCGCTACGACGATGAACCCGAGCCCGCGCAGCCGGCCCGCGCGGCGCGCTCCGATGCCGTGTCCACCGGCACCCTGGCCTGGACGCGGGCGCCGCTCCCCGCCGCGCCGGAATCGCCCCCCCGCCGCGTGCTGCTGCTGGGCGATGGGGGCGATGCGTTCCACGCGCTCGCGTCGGCCCTGGAGCGCGCCGGACACGCCGTGACCGCCGTTCGCCCGGGCGATGGCTTCGGCGGCGGCGGCGGGGCGTACACGCTGCGCCTGGATGCGCGCGACGACTACCGCGCCCTGGCCGACGTGCTCGCCCGCGACGATGCCTGGCCGGACGCCGCCGTGCACGCCGTCGCCGGCGAGGCGGGGTTCGCCTCCGTGCTGCTGCTGGCGGCGGCGCTGGGCGGCGCCGGCCGCGAGATCGACCTGCTGCTCGCCGCGCCCGTCGGCGGCGAGATCACCGGTGGCGAGCCGCTGTCGCCGCACGCCGCGGCGGTCATCGGCACGTCGCTGCTGGTCCCGCTGCAGTTCCCGTCGCTGCGCTGCCGCGTGGTGGCGCTCCCCGGCGGCGAGCTGCCGCCCGCGCTGGCGGACCGCGTGGCGGAGGAGGTCGCCGCCGGCGCGGACGAGCCGCTCGTCGCATACCGCGGCGGCGAGCGCTGGGCGCGCGGCGTCCGGGGTGGGGCGGCGGGCGCCGTCGCATCGGCATCTCCCGAATCCGCCGGCAAGCTGTACGAGCGGCCCGAGCAGGACACCGAGTACCACGCGCCGACGAACGAGACGGAGGAGCGCATCGCCGCGCTGTGGCAGGAGCTGCTGGGCATCGAGCGCATCGGCATCCACGACGACTTCTTCGCGCTGGGCGGGCACTCGCTGCTGGCCACGCAGATCGTGGCGCGGGTGCGCGACATGTTCCAGCTCGAACTGCCCCTCCAGGCCATCTTCGAGGCCCCGACCGTCGCCCGCTTCGCGGCGCTGGTGGAGGAGGCCATCATCGCGGAGCTGGAGGCGATGAACGAGGACGAGGCCGCGGGGCTGATCGGGTAGGGGCCTGCGCGGGGGCTGACCAGGCGCATTCCCCAGGGAACGAAGGGCGGAGGTCTGCGCGGGCCCCCACCCCCCGGCCCCCTCCCCCCGCGCCCGCTGAAGGCCGGTGCTTCGCTGGGGCCGGTGCACGAGGCGCGGGGAGAGGGGGAGACCTGAACTGCGTGGGGCTATGCTTCGCGTCGGAACCACAACCCTCCCCCAGACTTGGGGGAGGGTGCGAGCCTAAGCGAGCGGGTGGGGGCCTCGCCCCCG
>DASTLD010000335.1:0-15323 GCA_035715345.1 Longimicrobium sp. | reverse complement strand
TCCCCCGAAGTTGGGGGAGGGTCGGCGAGGAACGAGCCGGGGAGGGGGCCTCCGCGCCCGGGAGGAACTCACCCCACCGCGGCGATCCAACCCCCCGGCGTACTTCGTACTTCGTACTTCGTACCCCGTACTTCGTACTCCCTACCGGTTCCCCCCCGGCCGCAGGCGCTCGACCGTCTCCATCACCTGCCGGCCGACGCTCTCGATGGCGTCCGCGGCGCGGCCGTGCACGTTCTCCACGGCGTCCTGCACCATGTCCTGCGGCGTGCCGGGGCCGCCGCCCAGGGCGCGGACGGACTCCTCCGCCCAGGTGTAGTGCCGCTCCTCGTCCGCCAGGGCGCGCACCAGCACGTCCTTGACGTCCAGCGCCACCGCCCGCTCCGCGTGGCGGCGGTACTTGTCGCGCACCTGCGCCTCGTTGGCCTTGAACGCCAGCAGCACCTCGCGGTCGCCGCCCACCGCGCCCAGCGACTGCATGGCCAGCTTGAAGAAGCCCGTGGGCAGGTGCGGCAGCTGGACCGGGATGCCGCCGCGCGCCTGGATGAGCTGGGTCAGCTCGTCGATGTGGCGCTGGTGGTCCGCCCGGAAGCGCACCAGGTCGTCGCGGAAGCTGCCGCTGCGCACCTGGCCGATGGCCATGGAGTACGCCTGCACCGCGTCGTGGTCCAGCTGCAGCAGGTCGTTCAGCTCGGCCACCGTCTCGGCGCCGCTCGGCTGCGTGTCGCTCATCGTGGCTCTCCATCCCGGGTCCGCAGTGTCTCTTCACTTTCGCACTCTCGCACTTTCGCACTTCAGTGCCCGCCGTACCCCGCGCGCCCCGCGGCGGGGATCTGCTCGCCGTCCGGCAGCAGCGGGCGCTCCTCGCGCAGGTCGAAGCCGTAGCCGTCCGGCAGCACGTGCACCACCGCGTCCGTCAGCGCCAGCGTGTCGCAGTCCCCCGCGTCGGGGGCGTTGCTGTGGGTGACGCGGCCGTCGAACACCATCACCGCGCCCCGGCCGAACACGCGGAAGCGGTCGCCGGGCACCACGTCGATGGCCGTGTTCTCGTCGATGCCGATGCCCAGCACCTGCGGGTTGTGCGCGAAGATCGTCAGCAGCCGGGCCACGCGCCCGCGCTGGTTGAAGTGCGTGTCCACCACGGTGTCGCGCCAGTAGCCCAGCCCCGGCGCCAGGCTCACGTCGTCGCGGCGCACCGTGCCCTCGCTGGGCCCGCCGATGACCATGACGCTGCTCATGGCGGCCGCCCCGGCGCTGGTGCCCGCCACCACCAGCCCGTCGCCGTACAGGCGCTCGCGGATGCGCTCGCAGAACTCCGTGCCCGCCACCAGCGCCGTCAGCCGGAGCTGGTCGCCGCCGGTGAAGAAGACGCCCGTGGCGCGGCCCACCGCCTCCAGCATCTCCTCCGTGTCCGCCTCGGCGCGCTGGCGGATGGGCGCCCGCACCACCTCGCGCACGCCGATCTTGCGGAAGAGCCGCTCGTACGTCTCCGCCTTGTCCTCCGGCTCCTCCGACGGCGACGAGCAGACGACGATGCGCGCGTCCGCCCCGCCGGCCATCTCCACGAAGCGCGGCAGGATGCACAGGTCGTCCTCGTCCGGGTCCTCCGCGCCGCCGATCACCAGCAGGCGGCCGGCCCGCGACTTCTTTCCCCGCGCCACCCTGGTCTCCTCCACCCAGGCCCGCTCCTCCACGTCCGTCATCCCCCGTCACCCCCTTCCGCCGCGTTCACCTTCTCTCCCACCAGCCGGATCTCGCGATTGCTGTCCTCCAGGAACGGCTCGCCCACCACCAGCCGGCCGTCGCGCACCAGCACGCGGCCGGCGGACAGCACGTGCACCACCTCCAGCGACCCCTCCTCCAGCAGCAGCACGTCGCCCGCCTTTCCCTCCTTCAGCTCGCCCTTGTGGCCCAGCTTGAGGATGCGCGCGGTGTTGCGCGTGGCCAGCGCCAGCACGGTCTCCAGCGGGTGCCCGTGCTCCCACACGCAGACGCGGATCTGCTCCAGCACCACGCGCGGGCTGTTGATCGAGGCGTCGGACGACAGCGTCAGCAGCTCCATGGGCCCGCCGCCGTCCCGGTAGTAGCGTAGCCACTTCGGCAGGTCCTGCTCCACGGTGTCGATGTCCACCGGCATCCCCCGCCTGGCGAGCGCGATGGCCTCGTCCATCAGCTTCTCGCCGCGCTCCACGTGCGTGGCGTAGAACCAGCACGGCTCCACGTCGTAGCCGTCCAGCGCGTCGCGGATGGGCCGGAGCCGCCCCCTGCCCGTGCCCACGTGCACGTGCACCAGGCCCGCCTTCCTGGCGAGCATGCCGCCCACGTAGCAGTGCGTGGCCACGCGGGCCAGCTCCTCCGGCGGGGCGCCCAGCGCGCGCGCGTCGCTGATGGCCAGCTCGCCGGCGCCGATGACCTCGTCGATGAAGAGGATGTCGTCGCGCACGGTGTCCAGCACGCTGCTGGGCGGCAGGTCGTATCCCCCCGTCCAGCAGTAGGCGTTCAGCCCCTCCTCGCGCAGCGCCTTGACCTTGGCCAGCAGCCCGGGCATGGTCTTCATGGTGGTGTCCACGCCCAGCGCGCCCACCACCGTGGTGATGCCCGCGCGCGCGATCTCGCCCAGGAAGAACTCCGGCGTGGCGCTGCTGAACCCGTCCTCGCCGCTGCCGCCCAGCAGGTGCTGGTGGGGGTCGATGAGCCCGGGCGCCACCACGCAGCCGCGCGCGTCGATGACCTCCGTCTCCACGCCCAGCCGGTCCAGCGCCGCGCGGTCCACCGGCCCCACCTTGACGATGCGCCCGCCGGCGATGAGCACGTCCTCGCGCCCCAGCGGCTCCGGCGCGAACACCTGCCCGCCCCGGAGCAGGGTGAACGCGGGCACATCCGGCCCGTTGCCGTTCGCCGCCGTCGCCGCGTCCGCCTGCCGCTGCTGCTTCATCGCGCCCGGTTCCAAGGGAGATCGGTTCCGCGTCCGCGCGCCTCCCGTGGCAGTAGTCGTTCCACTCCGGGGCACAGGATACGCAGGACGGAAAAACGGCTGTCCGTCCGATGCGTTCGCATGCTGGCGGAATCCGGGCGAATGCGAATTTCTGGCGGGTGATTTGCATCAGATGTTTACGCCCTCCCCCGCGCATTGCGGGGGTGCATCCCGGGATGCACCCGGCGGCCGCCCCCGAAAGATTCCATCCTGTCATGAACGCGGATAAGAACCACTTCAACATCATGCTCCCGCGGCTGCAGCGGCTGCGCGCGCAGGCGGCGGAGGGCGTCCGCGAGGAGGTGCTGGACGCCTCGCTGGAGGAGCTGCAGACCGCGGTGGAGGAGCTGCGGGTGATGGAGGAGGAGCTGCTCGTGCAGCAGTCGCTGCTGGCGGAGGCGTGGCGGGCGGCGGAGCGCCGCGGCGGGCTGAGCCGCGCGCTCTTCGACGCCGCGGTGGAGGCGATGGTGGTCACCGACGCGATGGGCGTGGTGCGCGAAGCCAACCCGGCCGCGGGGCGCCTGCTGGGCGCCCCGGCGGACCGCCTGCGCGGCAAGCCGCTCCCCGTCTTCGTCCCCGCGGCGGAGCGCCGCGAGTTCCGCGGCCGCATGGCGGCGCTGGCGCGCGAGGCGGCGCACGCGCGCCTCGACCTGCGGCTGGTGCCGCGCGGGGCGGAGCCGGTGCTGGTGGAGGCCGGCGTGGTGCCCTTTGCGCCCGCCGGCGCGCCGCCGGGGCTGCACTGGACCTTCCGCGACGTGACCGCCGCGCGCCAGGCGGAGCAGTCGCGCGCCGCCGCCGGCGAGGGCGCGCTGCGGGCGGTGGACGCGCTGCCGGTGGCGGTGGCGGTGCTGGACGTGGACGGCATCGTGGCGCTCTGGAACCGCGCCGCGGCGGATCTGCTGGGGTGGGACGAGGAGGACGTGGCGGGCCGCCGCTGCCCCGCCCTGGGCGAGGCGGGCGAGCGCGCGCTGGAGGCGGCCCTGGCCGCGCGGGCGGAGAGCGGGGGGTGCCGGCTGCAGCTTTCCGCGTCCACGGACACCGGCGCCCGCGTGGACCTGGACGTCTCCGCCCGCCGGCTGGAGGACGGGGAGGGCCGGGCGTGCGGCACCGTGCTGGTGCTGGCGCCGCAGGACGCCCCGGCCGCCGGCCGCGGCGCGCCGCAGGCAGGGGTCACGTGGGCGGAGGGGGAGATGCGCCGCGTGCTCTTCACCGCCGCGGACGCCGGCGACTTCTCCGAGCGGCTGCGCGCCGGCGTGGCGGCCGCGCGCTGGCTGGGGCACCTGCGGGTGGGCGACCGGCTGCCCAGCATCCGCGAGACCGCGCGGCTGACCGGCGTGGACCATCGCGTGGTCTCCAACGCCTACCGCCGGCTGGCCGTGGAGGGCGTGGTGGAGGTCCGCAGCCGCCACGGTGTCACCATCGCTCCCAGCGCCCCCGCGCCGGAGCCGCCCGCGGCGGAGACGCCCGCGTGGTTGGCGGGGGTGGCCGCGCAGGCCGTGACGCTGCAGGTCAAGGTGCCGCAGCTGGCGGAGCTGGTGCGCCGCTGGACGGGCTCCACCCTGGTGCGCTGCGCCGTGGCGGAGAGCACGGAGGACGCGCTGACCGCGCTGGCGGCGGAGCTGCAGGCGCGCTGGGGCTTCGAGACGGTGCGCGTTCCCCTCTCCACCGGCGCCGGCGACACGGGCCGCCGCGAGCGGCTGGCGGCGGAGCTGCGGGGCGTGGACGTGGTGGCCACCACGCACTTCCACGCGGCGGCGGTCACCGCGGCCGCGCGGACGGCGGGGGTGCAGGTGGTGGTGCTGGACGCCGACCCGGACCTGGTGGCCGCCGCGGAAGAGCGCCTGCGCGACGGGCCGCTGACGGCGGTGGTGGCCGACCCGCGCGAGGGCGAGCGGCTGCGCTGCCTGGCCGGGGGCGAGCGCCTGCGGGTGGTGCTGGCGGACGACGCCGACGCGGTGGCGGCGCTGGACGCCGCGGAGCCGGTGCTGCTGACGCGCGCGGCGCAGCAGCGCGTGCGCCGGCCGCTGCGCCTGCTGGCGCCCGTCTCGCCCGCCTTCTCCGCGGACACGGCGCCGGAGCTGGCCACCGTGCTGGTGCGCAGGAACCTGCGCGCCGGCCGCGACGCGGACTGACCCACCCGGCCCGCCGCCGCGCGGCCGGTCAGTCGGTGGCGGCGGCCTCCGTGCCGCGCATGAGCACGCCGCGCAGCAGCACGGCCTTCCGCTCCGCGTCCGCCGCCTCGTCGCGGTAGCGGGCGGCCAGGGTGTCCTGGCCGCGCCCGCTCATCCGCTCGTACACGCGGCGGCACAGAGCGGAGCGCTCGCGCAGCGCGCGGAAGGCAATCCACAGGGCGGCCTCCACGTCGCGGCCCTGGTCCGCCACCATGTTCTCGGGAGAGTAGGCGTGGCCCACGCGGCAGCGGAAGCGCAGGACGCCGTCGTCCTCCGTCTCCCAGACGGCACCGTGGCACTCCGGGCAGGTAAAGCCGCTCGGCTCGCCCGGCCGCTCGTCCACGAAGAGGGCCTCCGGCCTCATCTCGGCGACGTCCGCCTCTTCTTCCACGTCGTAATCCACCGGCGGCTCCCTGCCCGCCTCCACGTGCGTCCGCGCCAGCCGCACCAGCAGCGAGGCGATCTCCGAGACCGGCAGCACGTGGTCCACCGGGGCGCCGCGCAGCGCGCTGGTGGGCATCCCGTCGTACAGGGCGTCGTCCGGGTGCTGCACCACGGACACGCCGCCCTGCCGCTTGACCGCCACCAGGCCCGCGGTGCCGTCGTCCAGGTTGCCCGTGAGCACCACGCCCACCACCCGCGGGCCGTACGCCCGCGCGGCGGTGCGGAAGAGCGGGTCCACCGCGGGGCGGTGCCCGTTCTCGCTCGGGCCGCGCACCACGCGCACGCGGCCGCGCCTGACCAGCAGGTGCCGGTCCGGCGGCGCCACGTAGATGCGGCCGGGATGGATCTCCTCGCCATCCTCCGCGTGCGCGGCCGGCAGGGGGCCGGCACGCGACAGGATGCGCGGCAGCACGCTCTGCGAGAAGCTGGGAAAGTGCACCACCACGAAGACCGCGGCGGGAAGGTGCTCCGGCAGCCCGGCCGCCAGCGCGGCCAGGGCTTCCACCCCGCCCGCCGAGGCCCCGATGACGACGATGTCGTGTCCCCGCAAGTTGCCCGTCTGCGCTCGGTCCGGTTTCCCTCGGCCCCCCGCCGCGCCGGGGCGCAAGAGCCACGCCCGCGCGGGGATAGCGGCGCCCCGCCGCACTCCCCGCCCTGCATCCCGTCCACTATATTGCGGGACCCCGTCCCCGGACGCGCGCGGCACTCCGCCGGGGCGGGCGTGCGCCATGCAGAAGGACCCCGCATGCCCCTCGTCCCCGAACCGCCGCCGCTGGTCATCGGGACCGCTTCGTCCGCCGGCGGAATGCGCGCCCTGGCGGCCATCCTGGAGCGCCTGCCGGCGGACTTCGCCGGCGCGCTGGTGGCCGTGCAGCACCTGCAGCCGGGACGGCAGAGCCTGCTGCCGGGGCTGCTGGGGCGCACCTCGCGCCTGCGGGTGGAAGAGGCGGCGGACGGCGTGCGCGTGCGCGCCGGGCACGTCTACACCGCGCCCTCCGGGCGGCACATCCGCATTGCCCCCGGCGACACCCTGGCCCTCTCCGACGAAGCACCCGTGCGCTTTTCCCGCCCCTCCGCGGACCCCTTCCTGGAATCGCTGGCGCTGGCGTGCGGGCCGCGCGCCGTGGCCGTGGTGCTGAGCGGCACCCTGCGCGACGGCAGCCGCGGCGTGGCGGCCGTGCACCGCGCCGGCGGCACGGTGCTGGCCCAGGACCCCGCCACCGCCGACCACGGCGACATGCCGCGCGCCGCCATCCGCACCGGCTGCGTGCACCGGGTGCTGCCGGTGGAAGAGATCGCCGGCGCGCTGGTGGCCCTGCTGGCGGCGGCCGGCCGGGCGGCGCCGGCATGACCGCCGCCGCGCACGACCCGGTCTTCGAGGAGCTGCTGGAATACCTCCGGCGCACCCGCGGCTTCGACTTCACCGGCTACAAGCGCTCCACGCTGACCCGCCGCGTGCAGAAGCGCATGGCGGCGGTGGGGCTGCACGCGTACGACGCGTA
Organism: Longimicrobium sp.; assembly: GCA_035715345.1. Lineage (GTDB taxonomy): Bacteria > Gemmatimonadota > Gemmatimonadetes > Longimicrobiales > Longimicrobiaceae > Longimicrobium. Next base: position 8,235 of record DASTLD010000335.1, on the reverse strand, counting down.
CCTGGACCACCTGGAGAGGCACCCGGAGGAGTTCGAGCAGCTCTTCAACACCATCCTCATCAACGTCACCGAGTTCTACCGGGACCCGGCCGCCTGGCAGGCGCTGGCGGGCGAGCACCTGCCCGCCCTGCTGGCGCGCAAGCGGCCGGGCGCGCCCGTGCGCGTGTGGACGGCGGGGTGCTCCACGGGGGCGGAGACGTACACGGTGGTGATGATGCTGGCGGAGCTGCTGGGCGAGCAGGGCTTCCGCGACCGCGCCAAGGTCTACGCCACGGACGTGGACGAGGAGGCGCTGGCCCACGCCCGCGCGGCGGTGTACGCCGAGAAGGAGCTGGAGGGGGTGCCGGAGGCGCTGCGCGCGCGCTACTTCGAGCCGGCGCCGGGGGGCCGCCTGGCCCTCCGCACCGACCTGCGCCGCTGCGTCATCTTCGGCCGGCACGACCTGGTGCAGGACGCGCCCATCAGCCACCTGGACCTGCTGGTGTGCCGCAACACGCTGATGTACTTCAACGCGGAGGCGCAGGGCCGCATCCTGGCCCGCTTCCACTTTGCGCTGAACGCGGACTCGCTGCTGTTCCTGGGCAGGGCGGAGATGATGCGCGCGCACGCGGCGCTGTTCACCCCGGTGGACGTGAAGGCCCGCCTGCTGCGCAAGGTGCCGCACTCCAGCCTGCGCGAGCGGATGCTGCTGGCGCAGGGCCCGCGCGACGACGCCCCGCCCGGGGCCGGGCCGGGCGACGCGCGCCTGCCCTGGGCGGCGCTGGACGCGGGGCACGCCGCGCAGATCGTGCTGGACCCCGGCGGGGCGCTGGCCATGGCCAACCGGGCCGCGCGCGCGCTGTTCACCCTGACCGCGGCGGACCTGGGGCGCCCGCTGCAGGACCTGCGGCTTTCGCACCGGCCGCTGGAGCTGCGCTCGCGCGTGGAGCAGGCCGCCGCGGAGCGCCGGCCGGTGGGCGCGGGCACGGTGGAGTTTCCCAGCGCGCAGGCCCAGCCGCGCAGCTTCGAGGTCCAGGTCACGCCGCTGCTGGACGGCGGCGACCTGCTGGGGGTCAGCGTGACCTTCGCGGACGTGACCCTGTCGCGGCGCCTGCAGGCGGAGCTGGAGCAGGCCAACCAGGCGCTGGAGAAGGCGTACGAGGAGGTGCAGTCCGCCAACGAGGAGCTGGAGACCACCAACGAGGAGCTGCAGTCCACGGTCGAGGAGCTGGAGACCACCAACGCCGAGCTCCAGTCCACCAACGAGGAGCTGGAGACCATGAACGAGGAGCTCCAGTCCTCCAACGAGGAGATGGTGACGCTGAACGACGAGCTGCGCCTGCGCTCCGGCGAGCTGGGCGAGGTCAACGTCTACATGCGCTCCATCCTGGCCTCGCTGCGGGTGGGCGTCGTGGTGGTGGACCGGGGGATGGGCGTGCGCGTGTGGAACCGCAGGGCCGAGGACCTGTGGGGGCTGCGGGCGGACGAGGTGCTGGGCGAGCCGCTGCTGGCGCAGGACATCGGCCTGCCCCTGCCGGCGCTCATGGTGCCCATCGGCGCCTGCCTGGACGGCCGCTCGGCCGGCGAGGAGGTGGTGGTGGACGCGCGCAACCGGCGCGGCCGCGGCATCCGCTGCCGCGTGACCTGCGCGCCGCTGCTCTCCGCCGACGGCGCGCGCGCGGGCGTGATCCTGCTGATGGAGGAGTGGGCGGACGACCCCGGGGCCGGGGTGGAGGCATGACCGGCGGGGTGCCCGCGCGCGAGCGGTTCGGGAACGCGCTGGCCGATGCCCGGCTCCGCGTCCGGGAGCTGGAGCGGCTGGCGGAGTCGTCCGGCGACCCGGCGGTGGCGGAGCGGGTGATGGAGGAGCTGCTCACCGCCCACGAGGAGCTGCGCGTGGGCGAGGAGGAGCTGCGCGTGACCGCGGAGGAGCTGGCCGCCAGCCACCTGGAGCTGGACGCGGAGCGGCGCCGCTACCAGGAGCTGTTCCAGCTGGCGCCGGACGCCTACCTGTCCACGGACCTCAACGGCGTGGTGCGCGAGGCCAACTTCGCGGCCGCCGCGCTGCTCGACGCGGCCCCCGCCCGGCTGGCCGGAAAGCCGCTGGGCGTGTTCGTGGCGCCGCACGCCCGGCGCGACTTCCGCGGGCGGGTGACCGCCGCGCGCGAGCTGGGGCGCCTGGACGAGTGGGAGACCGCGATCAAGCCCCGGCGCGGCGCGGAGGTCGCCGCCGCGTGCACGGTCAGGCTGGTGCGCGACGCCGGCGGCGAGCCGGCGGGCCTGCTCTGGATCGTGCGCGACATCCGCGAGCGCCGCGCGGCGGAGGAGAACGCGCGCCGGCTGCTGCGCGAGGAGGCCGCGCGCGCGCAGGCGCAGGAGGCGGAGCGGACGGAGCGCTTCCTGGCGGAGGTCAGCGAGGTGCTGTCCTCCACGCTGGAGCCGCGCGAGGTGCTGCAGCAGCTGGCCCGCGCCTGCGCCGGCGCGCTGGCGGACTACTGCCTGGTGCACGTGGAGGAGGGCGGCGCCGTGCACGCCTACGGCATCGCGCACGCGGACCGCACGCGCGAGGAGCTGTTGCGCGGGCTGCTGCGCCGCTTTCCCGTGGGCCGGCACGACCCGCACCCGGTGATGCAGGTGCTGGACGACGGCCAGCCGCACCTGTACCCCGAGGTCGGCGACGCGCTGCTGCACGCGGTCTCCACCGGACCCGAGCACCTGGAGATGATCCGCGACCTGGGTCTGGCCAGCGCGCTCGTGGTGCCGCTGCGCTCGCAGGGAAAGACGCTGGGGGCGCTGAGCCTGGCCCGCACCGGCGGCGCGCCGTACACGGAGCGCGACCTGGGGCTGGCGCAGGAGGTGGCCCGGCGCGCGGCGCTGGCCATCGACAACGCGCGGCTGTACGAGGCCGCGCGCCACGCCGTGCGGGCGCGCGACGACGTGCTGGCGGTGGTCAGCCACGACCTGCGCAACCCGCTGAACGCCGTGCTCATCGCCAGCACGGTGCTGACGGAGTACGGCGACCCGGAGCGGCTGTCCGCGCGCGACCGCAAGCAGGTGGAGATCATCCGCCGCGCGGCCAACCAGATGGTGGGGCTGGTGCAGGACCTGCTCGAGGCCACGGCGCTGGAGAGCGGCAGCGTGGCCATGGAGCGGCGGGCCGCGGAGCCGGCGGCGCTGCTGGCGGGCGCGGTGGAGATGTTCGGCGCCATCGCGGGCGAGGCGCACGTGGTCCTGGCCACGGAGCCGGCGGACGGGCTGCCGCCGGTGCACGCGGACTACGGGCGCGTGCTGCAGGTGTTCAGCAACCTGCTGGGCAACGCGGTCCGGTTCGCCGGCGAGGGCGGCACGGTCACGGTGGGCGCGGCGCGCGCGGCGGAGTACGTGCGCTTCTGGGTGGGCGACACGGGCCCGGGCATCGCGCGGGAGCACCTGCCCCACCTGTTCGACCGCTTCTGGCAGGCGCGGCGGCGGGCGCACGCGGGGGCGGGGCTGGGGCTGTCCATCGCCAAGTCCATCGTGGAGGCGCACGGCGGGCAGATCTGGGCGGAGAGCACGCCCGGCCAGGGCAGCCGGTTCCACTTCACGCTGCCGGTCGCGTGAACCCTTCGCACACCCTCCCCGCCGGGCCGCGCCGGCGGGCGGGACGGACCCGCAGGGGCGGCGCCGGCACCCCTCCCTGATGCACAACGTGGACGGAGTGAGCACGGGCGGCGGAGAGCGATCTCCGCCGCCCGCTTCACGTTGGGGAGGTGCGTGCCACCCGGTGGCGGGTCGCGGTTAACCACTTCCATCGCGGGCGATTAGCTTCGGCTCCGTGTCCCGGAGGGTGGGGGGTTGTGAGGGGATACGGTTTATTGTATAATGAGGAGGGAGCATGGCGGACGAGGTGCAGGCCGTCTACACGCGGTGGGTGTGGGAGGAGATCCGGGAGCTGCCCCCGGACCAGCAGGCCAGGGTCGTCCGCCGCGTGAGCCTGCTGGAGCGCAAGGGGTGGGGCGCCTCCGTGCGCAACCGCGACGTGGTGCACCTGCAGGACGAGATCTGGGAGCTGCGGGTGGTGGGCACGGGGCCGGCGTACCGGCTGCTCTTCTTCGTGTCCAGCGGTGCGGTGCCGCGGCTGGTGGTGCTCACCGGGTGCGTGGGCAAGGCGGCGCTCAAGAAGGACCGGGTCATGCCGGTGGAGATCGCGCGCGCCGAGCGGCGGCGCCGGGAGTGGCTTGCACACGGAGGCGGCACATGACCAGGAAGGACCGGACCACCGCGCAGGTGGTGGCGGAGCTGAGCCGCGACCCGGCGTTCGCGGCGGCGTGGGCGCTCTCCGCGCCCAAGGTGGCGCTGGCGGCCAACGTCTCGCGCCTGCGCGAGGAGCGCGGGCTGACCCAGGCGGAGCTTGCGGCGGCCGCGGGCATGAAGCAGCCCCGCATTGCCGAGATGGAGCGCGGCGACGCCAACCCCACGCTCGAGACGCTGACCCGCGTGGCGCTGGCGCTGCGCGTGCCGGTGGAGGCGCTGGTGGCGGACGGCGGCGACACCCGCGCCGCGGTGCAGGGGTACGCGCGGCTGGCGGGGTAACGCGCACAGCTTTCCCCTGCGGAAAGACGAAAGCGGGCGGCGGAGACCCTCTCCGCCGCCCGCTCCTTTGTTCACCGTCGAGAGCCGCCGGCCGTGCCTCCGGGCATGCGGCGGCCTACGCGGTGCCGCCGTCGGCGCGCGGGGCGCCGTCGCCGGCGGTGCTGAGGCCGTGCTCGGAGACGGGCGCGTGGTCCAGCGGGCTGGGCAGGCTGCGCCCTTCCAGCAGCCGCGCGAACTCCGCCGCGATCACCCGGTAGCACTCGCAGCTCTCGCGCTCCAGCCCCGCCCGGTCCACGATGCGCACCACGCCGCGCGTGTATTCGATGACCCCGCGCGCCTGCAGCGCCCCCGCCACCTCCGTGACCGTGGCCCGCCGCACGCCCAGCATCTGGGCCAGGAACAGGTGCGTGAGATCGAAGGTGTCGCGGCCCACGCGGTCGTGCGTCAGCAGCAGCCAGCGCGCGCAGCGCTGCGCAACGGGGTGCACCCGGTTGCAGGCGGAGCTCTGCGCGATCTGGGTGAACAGGGCCTGCGTGTAGCGCCCCAGCAGCTCCGCCAGCGGCCCTCCGCGCCGCACCTCCTCGCGCAGGGCGCCGGCCGGCATGCGGTACGCCTGCCCCGTCACCTGGCAGAAGGCCTGCCCCGCCATGCTGTCCGCCCCCAGGAACACCGGCAGCCCCACCATCCCCTCGTTGCCGACGGTGGCGGTCTCCACCGCGGTGCCGTCCTCCATCACTCCCAGCAGCGAGACGACGCCCGCCTCGGGGAACCAGACGTGCTCGATGGGCTGGTTGACCTCGACGACGACCCTGCGCAGCTCCAGGTCGCGCAGCTCCAGCAGCGGCAGCAGGCGCCGGAGGTCGCCCGCCGGCAGCGATGCCAGGATGCGGTTGCGGGGCGCGGGCGCGTGTAACGGATCCGACATGGTTCTACCTGCAATGCTGGTGGCTGCTCACGAGTCGCGTACCACCGCGAGTGACATCGCCCGGGCCTGCCAGGCGCGTCAGCACCCGCCGGGAACCTGAAGATGGACGAGAGAGCTTTCCAACTTACAGCGTGCCTCGTACTCGCGCACGCGGGCTTCCGTGCTCAGGCCCCGGCCCCGTACCGCTCCCGCGCGCGGTCCACGCGCTCCAGGACGTCGGCCACGGTGATCTGCTCCATGCGGCCGTGCTTGGCATCCCAGCCGCCGGGGTCGGGGGGATGGCCGGGCTCGGTGTAGCGGTCGATCCACAGGTCCTCGTACTTCTTCCACGGGCCCACGCGCCACGGGTTGGTGTGGCCGTAGAGGCCGATCACCGGCACCTCCAGCGCCCGGGCCACGTGCACCGGGCCGGTGTCCGGCGCCAGCACCAGCGCGCTCCCCGCGAGGGTCCACATCACCCGCCGCACGCCGTCGCCCAGCGCCCACACGGGTTTGGCGCTGGCGCGCGCGACGATCTCGCGGGCGATGGCCTGCTCGCGGTCGCCGGGGCCGCCGACGAGCACCGTCCGGTAGCCGTAGTCGTGCTCCAGCGCGTCCACCACGCCGGCCCATCGCGCGGCGCTCCAGTCCTTGCGGGGGTTGGCCGTGGCGGGGACGATGGCGGCCACCGGGCGCCCGTCCAATCGCCCGAAAAAGTCCGCCTGCGCGGCGCGCTCCTCGTCGGTGAAGGCGATGCGCCACTCGACGGCGGGCGATGCGATCCCGAGCCGCTCCAGGAACTCCAGGAACATGTCCTGGGTGTGCGCGCGCGGCCGCCGCTCCAGGTGATGGTTGGAGAACATCCACACGCCCTCGAAGCTGCGCCCGCGGTCGAAGCCCAGCCGGTGCGGCGCGCGCGAGAACAGCGTGGGCCAGACGCTCTTGAAGTAGACGTTCAGGTTGAGCGCCAGGTCGAAGCGCCGGCCCGACAGGTCGCGGCGGAGCTGCCGCAGCCCCGCCAGCCCGCGCTTCTTGTGGTAGACCACGACCTCGTCCACCGCGGGATGCGGGCGCAGCACGGCGGCGGGCATGGGCTCCACCACCCAGGTGATGCGCCGCGCCGGGTCGTGGTCCCTGAGCGCGTTGACGACGGGCAGGCCGTGCACCACGTCGCCCAGCCCGGTGAGCAGGACGACGCAGACGTCGCGGGCCGGCCAGCGCAGCTCGCCACTCATCGCGCCTTCTCCGCCAGGAAGGCCAGCTGCAGCAGCATGGCCTGCCGCAGGGGGTGCCACTCGGCGCGGACGGACTCCTGGATGCGCGCGTCGTCGTCGGTCACGAACACGGGGGCCAGCGCGGTGCGCGCGGGCGGGCGGTCGCGCCAGGCCCGCATCGCCGGCTCCGACGAGGTGACGCGGCTCCACTTGGGCCAGGGCGCCTGCCGCGCGCGCAGCTCGCCGGCCAGCGCGTCGCGCACCAGGCGGGTGACGCGCAGGCCGGCGGCCAGCGGCAGGTTGGCGGCGGCGCCGAAGTAGGGGTAGCGCCAGCGGGAGTGCGGCACGTGCCACGACCGCGCGAAGAACGGCCTCATCGCGCGGTGGAAGAGACGGCGGTTGCGCTTCCACTCCACCGGCACGGCGGCGGCCACCTCCAGCACGCCGGTGGAGTGGAAGACCTCGTGCGCGGCGAACATCCGGCGGTTGCCGTGCACGTTGGCGCCGTGCTTCCGCATGGAGAATGGCCACAGGCGCTCCCACTCGCCCGCGCTTTGGGGGCGGAGCTCCGCCAGCCAGCGGCGGAAGGCGGTGCGGCGCTCCACCACCTGCTCCAGCAGCTCGGGGCGCAGGATGGAGGCCGGGGCCAGCGTCACGGGGTCGTCGGTGGCGGCCACGGCGTGCTCCGCCTTGAGGAACGAGTCCGACGACAGGCCGCCCAGCACGAGGGGCAGGTCGCGGATGCCCAGGCGCTCGTGCATCCCCCAGCCGTGCACGTCCATGAAGTTCTGCGCGCTGCCCACCAGCGACGCGACGGTCTCCATCCCCTCCATGTAGTGGTCCGGCGAGCGGGCGCCGAACACCAGCTCCGCGCCGTAGGCCCGCGCCACCGCCCGGGCGATGCGCACCTCGCGGTTCTCCCAGTCCGCGTAGACGAACGCGGTCACCCGCACGCGCCGCGGCACCGCGCCCAGCACCGCGCGGCTGTCCTCGCCGCCGCTCAGCAGCAGGCCCACGTGCTCGGCGTCGGCGCAGGCGGCCTCCACGTCCGCCGCCACCGCCGCGCGCAGCGCGTCCGCCGCCTCGCCGATGCCGCGGAAGCGCTCGCTCTCGCGCGGGCGCCAGTACACGTGCGGCTCCGCGCTCCACCCGGCGGGGCCGAACGCGCGCGCGGCCGCGGGCGGGAGCTGCTCCACGCCCCGGTAGAGGGTGTGGGGATACGTGGAGCTGAGGTTGACCAGCAGGTCCGCGGCGGAGACGGGGTCCAGCTCCGTGCGCCCCGCGGCGCGCGCCACGGCGTCCACGTGCGTGCCCAGCACCAGCGCGCCGTCCGCGTCCGCCGCCTGGAACAGGGGGATGAACGACGCCAGGTCGCCGAGCACGAAGCCGGTGCGGTCGGAGTGGTCCACCAGCAGCACGGCGAAGTGCCCGTCCAGGTGCTTCTGCCACTGCCGCTCCGGCCCTTTGCGCAGCAGGCGATGCACGGCCATGCGCCGGCCGTGGGCGCGCGTGGTGCCCGCCGGCTCCGGCGCCACGCGCGCGATGGGATCGCCCACGACCACGCTG
>DASTLD010000334.1:0-2591 GCA_035715345.1 Longimicrobium sp. | reverse complement strand
GTACACCTGCCCGGGCTACAACAGCTGCGACGCCAGCTGCAACGGCACCTGCGTGACGTGCAACGGCTCGTGCGACGCGTCCGCCTGCTACGGCTCGTGCTACGCGTCGTGCAACTGGACGGATTGCTACTACGAGTGCGGCGGGGGCACCGACGGCTTCCGCAGGTGCCTGGAGCCGGTCCAGCCGGTCTGATCCGCTGAACGGCGCGCACCGCCCGGCCCTGGCCTGAGCCACGGGTGCGGCCCCCACCGGCCACGGCCGGGCGGTGCGCAGCACGATCTGATCGGAAAAGCGGCTCCCGCGCAGGTGCGCGGGAGCCGCTTTCCGTTCGCGATGCCGGCTACGCTCACACCTTCTGCGCCTTCCAGCGGCCGCGGCGGAAGATGAGGCCGCCGACGACCGCCAGCGTGGAGAACGCGAGGGCGATGGAGACGAACACGCCCACCGGCCCCATCCCCAGCACCCGGGCCAGCACGTAGGCCAGCGGGATCTCGAAGGCCCAGAACACGGCCAGGTTGATCCACGTGGGCGTCCAGGTGTCGCCCGCGCCGTTGAACGACTGGGTGATGACCATGCCGAACGCGTAGAACGGGAAGCCCGCCGCCACGATGCGCAGGCACGCGGTGCCGTACCGCACCACCTCCGGGTCCGAGCTGAACAGCCGCACGATGGGCCCGGCCAGCAGCACGAACGCCAGCCCCACCAGCCCCAGGAAGACCAGGTTGTACCGGCAGGCGCGCCACACGGACTTCTCCGCCCGGTCCGGCTTGCCCGCCCCCAGCGCCTGCCCCACCATCGTGGCCGCCGCGTTGCTCAGCCCGAAGCTGGGCAGCAGCGCGAAGATGACCACGCGGATACCCACCGTGTACCCCGCCAGCGCCGCGCTGCCGAAGGTGGCGATGATGCGCACCAGGCCGATCCAGCTGGCCGTGGCGATCAGCCCCTGCAGCGTGGCCGCGGTGGACAGCCGCACGATCTGGCGCATGATGCCGAAGTCCAGCCGCGCGTGCCGCCGCGCCACCGGCACCCGCCCGTCCGGCCGCGTCAGCCGCCACACCGCGTAGGCGGCGCCGCCGCCGCGGCAGAGCGTGGTGGCCACCGCCGCGCCGGTCACGCCCAGCGCCGGCAGCGGCCCCACGCCGAAGATGAGCAGCGGGGCCAGCACGATGTTGACGCCGTTGGCCATCCACAGCACCCGCATGGCGATGGCCGCGTCGCCGGCGCCGCGGAAGATGGAGTTGACCACGAACAGGACGATGATGGCCGCCTCGCCGCCCAGCATGACCTGCGCGTAGCCCAGCCCCACGCGGATGACCTCCGCGTCCGCGCCCATCAGCGCCAGCAGCCGCGGCGCCAGCATCAGCCCCACGGCCCCCAGCACCAGCGAGACGAACAGCGCCAGGGCAATGGCCTGCACCGCGGAGTGCGCGGCGCCCTCGCGGTCCTTCTCGCCGATGCGGCGCGCCACGATGGCGCCGGCGCCGATGCTGAGCCCCATCGCCAGCGAGTAGATGGGCGTCAGCAGCGACTCGGTGAGCCCCACCGACGCGACCGCCGACGGGCCCAGCCGCGACACCCAGAAGATGTCCGCGATGGCGAACAGGCTCTCCATCGCCATCTCCAGCACCATGGGGACGGCGAGCAGCAGGATGGCGCGGCCGATGGGCCCCGCCGTGTAGTCGTGGCCGTGGGAGCCCCGCAGCGCCTCGCGGATGGCGGTGCGCAGGCGGGGCATGGAAGCGCCGGGCGCCTCCTCGTTCGTGTCGAGGGTCATTGACATGCCGATGTCCATTTCTCCCGGCGCGCGCGGGGCGCGGGCGGGCGGTGCGTGATCAGGGTTCTGGGACCCGGGAGATGAATCCGGCGCGGCAGCCTGGCTGCGCGCGGCGGTCCGCTTGGGTGCGGGTGGGGACGGCTCCCGGAGGCGTGCTCCCTACCCGATCAACGCTGGCGCATCGACGATGTTCTCGGTTCCCGGGGAAAAGAAGCCGGCGCGGACGCGGGACCGTCCCGCCGGTGGAGCCGACAAGTATACCGGAAACGGATGGTTGTTCAACCCCGTCCGCGCCGCCACGAACGCCAGCCTTGCCATCCTCCACCTTATGCGACAATAATGGGGGTGCGGGAGCGGCGGCACGGCTCCCGGTCCGCGTCACGCGCGCCCGCGGGGAGAGCAGCCCCGCGGAGCCGCCGGGCGCACTCCGCGCCCGGTGCCTTCCCCCTTTTCCAGCCTGGAGGGACGGCCATGCGGAAGCTCAGGCTCAACGTGGACGAGCTGCGGGTCGAGTCGTTCGACACCGCGGCGGGCAGCGGTGCGGGCCGGGGCACGGTCCACGCCGCGCAGGTGCAGGCGGACTGCTGCGACGGCTGCTGCGACGGCTGCGGCTGCGGCTGCAGCTGCCGCGGCACGTGCTGGGGCCGGCAGAGCTGCCCGGGTTACCACACCTGCGACATCTCGTGCCCGGACAGCTGCGGCGTGTCCTGCCGCGCGTCGGACTGCGGCGGGTGCACCTGGGAGACCGGCGGCTGCTGCACGCACCAGCTGCCCTGCCCGTACGATCCACCTGCCTGAGAAGGGACGGCGGCGGGC
>DASTLD010000333.1:0-19512 GCA_035715345.1 Longimicrobium sp. | reverse complement strand
CACCTTCGCACTCCCGCACTCACGCACTCACGCACTCACGCACTCACGCACTCACGCCCTCCCGCCCTTCACTCCTCCCGCTCCCGCGTCGTCGGCGGGCCCGTGGGCACGGGCGGCGGCGGGGGCGGCGGGGTGGTGGGCACGGGCGGGTCGCCGGTGGGGGTGGAGGCCTCCGCCGGGCGCGGCTGATCCGTGGCCGGCGGGCGCAGGTCCACGCTGTCGTTCACCGGCGGGCGCCCGTACTCCCAGCGCCGCCGCGCCTCCACCGTGATCTGCCGCTCGCGCCGGTCCAGGTTCAGCAGCAGCGGGTCGCGCCGCACCGGCTCCATGGCCAGGCGCAGCGCCCACGAGCGCGTGAACTCCCACTCGAACGCGAACCCGAAGCGCGGCTCGCTGAAGATGTCCACCAGCTGCAGGATCACGAAGGCGTCCTCGAACACCTCCAGCCCCGCCTCCAGCGACGCGTACGCCAGCAGGTCCGTCCCGATGACCTCCGGCGAGGCGAAGCCCACGCCCGTGGGCCGCGTGGTGAAGCGGAAGTAGTCGAAGATGCCCAGCGACCCCAGCGCGTCCTCCAGCCCCTCGGTGATGTACCCGCCCAGCAGCTGCTCCAGGATGATGCCCTGCGTGAACTCCTGCGGCAGCGCCGCCAGGTCCGACCCGCGCCGCCCCAGGATCAGCAGCGTCAGCAGCTCGCTCTCCGGCAGCGGCGGGCGCGTGTTGGAGCTGAGCTGCAGCGTGGGCGCCTGCATGGTGCCCCCCAGCCGCACCAGCACCGCGATGTCCGCCACGCCCGGCTCGCGGCTGCGCACCTCGTGCTCGGCGGTGATGTCCAGCCGCGGGTTCAGCTCCGGCGTGCCGCTGAACTGCAGCGTCCCCTCCACGATCTCGAACTCGCGCTCCACCGGGCCGACGACCAGGGTGTAGGTGCCGCGCCGCACCTGCACGTCGCCGTAGATGCGGTTGATGCCGCCCGCCTCGTAGACCAGCAGGTCGCCGCGGATCTGGATGCGCGCGTCCTCGCTCTCCAGCCACACCTGGTCGCCGATCTCCACCTCCAGGTCGCGCGGGATCAGCATCCCCATCATCCCCGCGGCGTTGGCCACGCCGGCGGAGACGGTGTCCGCGCCCAGCTCGCCCACGTCCACGTCCACGATGTCGGCCTCCGCCTGCTCGCCGAACTCGGGGATCTGGATGGTGCCGTCCTCGATGCGCACGCGGCCGCGCAGCTCCGCCCGCGGCAGGCGCCCGCTCAGCGCGAGCTGCCCGTCCACCTGCAGCTCCGCCACGTCCTCGTTGTCGATGGCCTGGAAGTCGTCCAGCGTGACGGCCAGGTTGACCGCGGGCGTCTGCGGGTTGTCCAGCACGATAGTGCCGCGCAGCGTGGCGAATCCCCGCTCGCCGGTGAAGGCGGCGGCGCTGTCCACGTGGATGGTCTCGCCCTCCAGGCGCACGCGCGCGGCCACGTCGCGCCAGCGCACGCCCAGCGGCTCGATGGTGAACGCCGCGTCCTGCAGCCCCGCCGTACCCGCCACGGTGGGGTTGTCCAGCGTGCCGCTGACGGTGATGGCGGCCGTCGCCACCCCCTCGCCGTCCTTGAGCGCGGGCACCGCCTCGGCGACGAGCTGCAGCGGCAGCGAGTCCGCGCGGATCTCCGCGGTGACCGGGCCGTCGCGGATCAGCTCGAAGCCGGGCACGAAGCCGCCCAGCGACAGGTTCATGGGGATGGTGGACTCGGCGGCCAGGATGGTCCGCCCGGCCAGGGTCACGTCGCCGTGCAGGCGCATGCGCTGCGCGCCGTACTCGCCGGTCACGTGCAGCCGGTCCGTCGCCAGGCCGCCGTAGGCCAGGCTGTCCACGGTGGCGTCCAGCAGCAGCCGCGGCTCGGTGACCGGGCCCACGATGGAGGCGGTCAGCGCCAGGGTGCCGCCCACGTCGGGCAGGGTGGGGACGAGCTGCCGCAGCTCGCGCATGTCCACGCCCTCCGCGCGGACCACCAGGTTGGCCTCGCCGCTGGTGGGCAGCAGGCCGTTGGCCTCGATGAAGCCCGTGGCCGCGCCGCTGCGCTGCAGGCGCAGGTTCTCCACCACGTACCCCGCGTCCGTGAAGGCCAGGCGCGCCTGGGGCACGGCCAGCGTCCACTGCACGTCGCGCAGGCGCACGTTCAGCTCGCGCAGCACCACGCCGCGCACCGCCAGCCCCTCCATCTCCAGCATGCCGCTGGCGTGCAGGTCCGTGGCGGCGTCGCGGCGCGCGTTGACGCCGAAGCTGGCGCCGGTCTCCGCCAGCGTGGCGGTCAGGTCCAGGGCGCGGAAGTCGGTGGCGCCCACGGCCAGGTCCTCGCCGGCCAGCTTGACCTCGCCGGTCCAGCGCTCGGGACCCTTCCGCAGCCGCGTCTCCAGCGCCAGGCTGGCGGCGGAGTAGGTGTTGAAGCGGATTCCGCGGCCCTGCGCGTTGGCCGCCACCTCGGGGAACTCCAGCGTGCCGCCCACCCAGCCCGCGGCCTGCAGCGAGCCGGCCACGTCCGGCTCCAGGCGGCCCGGCGGCGGCAGCAGCGCGGCCAGCACGCCCAGGTTGGGCGCGTCCACCGTGAAGCGCAGCAGCTCCGGCGCGGGGCGCGTCAGCCCGAGCTGGCCGGCGGCCTCCACCCGCATGCCGCGCAGCGCGAAGCGCAGCTCGTGCACGGTCAGGATGCCGTCCGCCGCGGTGATGCGCGCGCGGCCCGCCTCCAGCGGCACGCCGCCCACCGTGGAGCCGGGGGACGCGGTGAAGTCGATGGTGCCCGCGAAGGTCTCCGGCGTGGTCCCCTGCCCCTGGATGGCCAGCGCGCCGGTCAGCCGCGTGGCCGGCAGCATGGCCAGCCCGGGCAGCCCGCTCAGGTCCAGCCCCTGCACGCGCCCGGTGACGGCGTAGGTGGGGACCGCGCCGCTCTGGAAGGTGCCGCGCAGCTCGAACAGCCCCTGCTCGCCCTGCAGCGCCACCTCGAAGCGGATGGGCTGGCGCCCGCCTCCGCTGATGGAGATGGGGCCGGAGACGGGGCCCGGCAGCAGCCCCGGCTTTCCCAGCAGGTAGCCGATGCGGAAGTTGTCCACGCGCCCCGCGACGTCGAACTGCGCGGGCCCGCCGCCCGGCCGGCGCACGGTGCCGGCCAGGTTGAAGCGCCCGGCCGCCTGCGCCAGGTCCACCGCGAAGCGGAAGTCCTCGGTGGTCCCCCGCGCGTTGAAGGTGCCGCTGAGCGGGCCCTCCACGGGAACGTCGCTGGCCAGCAGCGCGCCGGCGCGGAAGGCCTCCAGCCGGCCCGCCACGTCGAAGCGCATCGGCTGGCCCAGCGTCAGCGAGCCGCGGATGTCCAGCCCGCCCGCCGCGCCGCGCAGGTCCGCGTCGAAGCTGACGTTGTCTCCATCGCCGCTGGCGCGGATGGGGCCGGCCAGCGTGGCGTTGCGGAAGGGCAGCGCCGGGAAGAGCGCGGTCAGCGTGCCCAGCGCCAGCGGCTGGGCGCGCGCGGACAGCTCCCAGCGCAGCGTCGGGCCCCGCACCACGCGGCCGGACACGCGCGACAGCACCGTCTCCGGCGCGCGGCCCACCGCGTAGCGCAGCTCGCCGTCCGCGAAGCGCAGGTCGCCCACGGAGCCGCTGAGCGTAGCCCCGCCGCGCAGCACGCCCTTGAGCATCTTCGCGCTCCTGGGGGCCACGGAGGCGAAGTGCGCCAGGTAGAGCGGGTCCGCCTCCACCCGCAGCCCGTCCAGGCGGAAGGGGTCCTCGCCCGGGCGGTAGCGCACCAGCCCGCGCGCGGTCACCCGCGAGGGGGCCACGTTGGGGCTGCCGCGCGGGGTCAGCGACGCCGCCAGGTCCAGGTGCAGCGGCCCGCCGCGGCCCATCTCCAGCGCGTCGCGGCTGGCGATGGTGCCGCTGACCGTGCCCAGCAGCGGCAGGTTCTCCGCGTATCCCAGCGCCTCCAGGTCCGCCAGCCGCAGCGGGTCCAGGGAGATGCGGGTGTCGCTGAACACCGGCTCGATCCCCGGCCCGGTCAGCACCGTCACGCGTCCGGACGCCCGGCTGTCCAGGATGGCGATGCGCGCGTCGCTGAAGCGCCAGAGCGTGCGCCCCCGCGGCTGCGAGCGCGCCGCCAGCGTGAACGACGCGGTGCCCGCCGCCGGGATCGGCAGCCCCATCCCCTGCAGGTCCGCGAACGACAGGGGGTGCGCGCGCACGTTCAGGTCGAACACCGGCGCCGCGCCGCCCAGCGCGATGCGGCCGGAGCCGTCGAAGGCGGAGTTGGGCGTGCGGAAGGCGTCGATGCGGAACGTGTAGTTCCTGCGCGCGTCCGCCTGCACGAACCCCGCGAGCTGCACGATGCGCGTGTCGGGGTTGGTGACGTTCGCGCTCAGGCTGGCGATCTCCGTCCGCCAGCCGCCGTCGTGCACGCGCACCAGCGGCAGCGACGCGTTCAGCGCGGTGAGGTTCCGGACCGTCATCCACCCGCCCGCCGTCCGCACCCGCTCCGGCTGCCTGAGCGATGCGAATCGCCCGGCGGGGGGATTCGCGGGAGGGGTGTAGGGCGTGGCGACGCGGACGCGGCCGTCCACGATGCGCAGGTCGCGGAACTCGATGGGCTTGCCCGCGTCCTCCCGCGCCTGCGCCAGGTCCACGTCCCGGCCGTCCGCCTGGACCTTGAAGATGTCGGTGAAGTTCCACTCGCCGTTGCGCCGCTGCAGCAGGCGCACGTCCGGCCGCTCCAGCAGCACCTGGTCGATGACGATGGGGCCGTCGCCCGCAAACGAGCCGGCCACCACGCGCGCGCGCACGTTCGGCGCGGCGATGACCGTATCGCCCGCGCGGTCCACGAAGGCCACGCGGCGCAGGACGATGCGCAGCGAGCCGTCCGGCTCCACCTCTTCCAGCGCGAACGCCTCGCGGGGCAGGCCCAGCGAGGCGTTGACGGTCTCCTTTACGACGCGCGTGCGCGTGCGCTGGATCATGAGGTACAGCACCAGCGCGCCGGCCACGAAGCCGACCACGGTGCCCAGCAGCAGCAGGGCCACCCGGTCCAGGCGGCGGCGTCGCCTTGGCGTGGTCACAGCGTCTGGCCCACGGAGAACTGGAGGACCAGCCGGCGGAAGAACCCACGGCCCTGTTCCTCGGAGAAGTCCAGGTCGAGCGGCTCCGGCAGCAGCTCGCCGCGCTCATTGATGCCGAACAGCGGCCCGCGCTCCGCGCCGTACGGGTTGTAGGCCACGTCGACGCGGATGGGCCCCACGGGGCTGGCGAAGCGCCCGCCCACGCCGGGGGTGATGCGGATGCCGGGGCGGGTGGCGAACTCGTTCTGCGTGGCCCACACCTGCCCGGCGTCCACGAACACCGCGGCGCGGAACTTCTCCGGCGGCAGCATCAGGGGGAACGTCAGCTCCGCCGTGCCCAGCACGGTGCGCGTGCCGCCCGTCGACGACGAAACCGTCTGCACCTCGATGCCGCCGTCCGGCTTGCGCACCGGCCGGGAGACGTACACGGTGGGCCCGAGCTCGTTGAAGCGGAATCCGCGGACGCCCGAAGGCCCGCCCCCGTAGAAGCGGCGCTCCGGCGGAATGTAGCCGCCCTCGTTGCCCAGCAGCCCGGTCAGGAAGGTGCCGCCCATCAGCCGCACGGAGAGCACGGTGTTCTCGCGCAGCTCCTGGTGGCGGATGCCGTCCAGGTACAGGCGCAGGTAGTCGTCCTGCGACCCCAGCGCGGAGGACGCGTAGTCCACCTGCCCGCGCACCTGGTATCCCGCCCGCGGGAACGGGTCCACGCGCGTCCGCGAGCGCACCACGCCCAGCGTGAGCGCGTTGGACCAGCGGGTTCGCTCCAGCGTGGCGATGTCCTCCGGCGTGCAGACCTCGTAGGCGATGCAGAAGAAGTAGTCGCTGGCGCGGGTGCGGCCGCGCTGCACGTTGAAGGTCAGGCTGCCCAGCGTGTTGTTCTGGATCTGCCGCACCACGCCCAGCTCGCCGCCGAAGTCGTCGCGCAGGTACAGGTTCAGCTCGCTGATGCGCTCGTAGAAGCCGCCCAGCACCACGCTGGTCTGCGTGCCGAACAGCCGCGGCTGCAGGAAGTTGAAGGCCAGCCGGTAGTTGAGCGCGTCGGCGATCAGCGAGTCCGTCTCGTTGAAGGCCAGGTCCGGGTCGAAGGCGTCGCACAGGAAGGTGCCCTCCATCCCCTCCACCGGCCCCGCCACGCCCAGCTTGGCGATGAGGCCCGAGATCTCCAGCCGCCGCGCGCCGCCCAGGAAGTTGCGGTCCAGGTGGCTGACCTGCGCGCGGCCGCAGTCGCGCGTGCCCACGCCCACGGCCAGGTCCACGGCGTAGCGCGCCGCCTCCACCACGCGCACCAGCACGGTGCTGCCGATGCTGTCGCGGTCCAGCTCCAGGCTGTCGGGGGTCAGCTGCAGGTGCTCCGGCGCCACCTCCACCGCGGCGAACTGCACCAGCTCCAGGTCGAAGAGGTTGCGCTGGCTGCGCACCAGGTCCACCGCGCGCAGGCGCCGGCCCTCCTGCAGGCCGAGCTGCTTGCGCAGGGTGCGCTGGCCCAGGCGGTAGTTGCCGATGAAGCGGATGCTGTCGATGGTCACCACCGGCCCGGGCGCCGCCTCCAGCGTGACGCGCGCCACGTCGGCGATGGTGTCGATCTCGTAGTTGCGCAGCACCTGCGCGTAGGCGTGGCCGCGGTCCAGCAGGCGGTTGCGCACCGTGTCCACGGAGGCCAGGAAGGCCATGCGCCGGAAGGGCTGGTTCTCCTTGAGCGGCAGCCGCTCCTCCATCCGCTGCGGGTCCTCGATGCCCTCCGTGCCGACCACCTGCAGCGAGGTCAGCGTCACCAGGTCCCCCGGCTCCACGCGGAAGAGGACCGCGACCGCGTCGCTCCCCTCCTCGTCCACCACCGGGAGCACGCGGCTGCCGTAGTAGCCGGCGTCGCGGTGGGCCAGCTGGATGCGCGCCACGTCGCGCTGCAGGACCGCCAGGTCCAGCTTGTACGTCTCGCGGCCCAGGCCGAAGAGGCAGAAGGGCAGGAAGCCGAACAGCTTGCAGCCGGACGCGCGGGTGGTGATGACGGAGCGCAGCGAGTCCTCGGGCACCACCAGCTCGCCCTCGAAGGAGACGTCCGTCACCTCACGGCCCTCGTACTGCGCGAACTGCGGCAGCGGCCCCGCCGCGGCGCCGCCGTTGCCCGCGCAGGCGGAAGCGCCCGCGAGCACGGCGCACAGCGCGGCCGCGCGCGCGAGCGCGGCGGGCAGGGGGGCGCGATTCCGGACGCTGGACGGCATCGGGTACGGGTGATGGGACGGCAGGCACGCGGAGGTGCGCCGGGGGGCCGGGGCCCCGCCGCGCGCTCCGCAGGTGGATCCAGCCGGCGCAAGGCCGCGCGGCCAATCTACACCGGCCGCGGAGCGGCTCGAAAGCGCGCTCCGCCGAAAACACCCGCCGCCAGGCGCATTGCGCGTGCCATGGCCCCTGCCCGCGCGGCGCGCGGCCGGGCGCGCTCCTTGCCATGCCGCGGCGGCGGAAACCACCCCCGACGGCAACCCCACACGGCCCATGGGCATCCGGCACTGGCTGCGGCAGCGGCTCATCGAGGCGGAAGAGGGCGACGACGTGCCGCCCGGCGCCTCCATCTTCAGCACCATCTTCGGGCGCGAGGCGGCCACCCCGCGCGCGCTGGGCGAGTACGACCGCGACTCGTATCCCGGCGAGCTGCGGCTGCTGCTGGAGCGGCGGCAGGAGGTGGCGGACGCGCTGATGGAGATGGACCTGACGGACCGCGCGGAGCGCATCGAGGCCATCCCCCGGCTGCAGGAGCTGCTGCGCCGCTATCCGCACCCCCTGGCCTACGAGACGCTGATCCACGCCTACGTGGACGCGGGGCGCTGGGACGAGGCGCGCGGGGCCGCCTGGGCCGCGCGCGAGCGCCGGCTGGAGGTGGCGCGCAGCCCGCACGCGGAGATCCGCGGGGAGATCGACCGCCTCAAGGAGTGGTCGCCGGAAGAGGTGGACGCGCTGCGCGCCGAGCGCGACGGCCGCCCGGACGCGCCCGGCGGCAACGTTTCTCCTTGATTCGCCGCAATTCCGCCACTATCCTGCGTCCGGTCTCCCGCAACCGCACCCCGCCCGCGCCCGCGGGCGGCGCCCGTCCCGGCACGCGCCCATCCACCCGCTCTCGAGGAACCACCATGAGGTTCTCCCCGGGCCGTATCCTGCTGCCGCTGGTCCTGCTGCTGCTGGGAGGCGCGCTGCGCGCGCAGGCGCAGACCGGCGGCGTGGCCGGCACCATCCGCGACGCCGCCACCAGCGCCCCCATCCCCGGCGTGCTGGTGGAGGCGGTGGACGCCGGCGGCCGCACCGTGGCGGCCGCCCGTTCCGACGAGATCGGCGTGTACCGCCTGTCCGGCCTGGCGCCCGGCCGCTACGTGCTGGTGGTGAGCCGGGTGGACGTGGAGCCGCGGCGCGTGGACGTGGAGGTCAACGCCGGGCAGACGTCGCGCGTGAGCGTGAGCGTGGGCACCGGCAACGTGCGGCTGGACCCGGTGGTGGTCAGCGCCAGCAAGCGCCCGGAGAAGGCGGTGGACGCCCCCGCGCGCGTGGAGGTGGTCTCCGAGGCGCAGATCGAGGCGCGGCCGGCGGTGACGCCGGTGGAGCACCTGCGCAACGTGCCGGGGGTGGACGTGGCCTCCACGGGCGTGCAGTCCAGCAACGTGGTGGCGCGCGGCTTCAACAACATCTTCTCCGGCGCGCTGCACGCGCTCACGGACTACCGCATTGCCAGCGTGCCGTCGCTGCGCGTGAACTTCCTGCACTTCACGCCGGCCAACAACCAGGACATCCAGCGCATGGAGGTGGTGCTGGGGCCGGGGGCGGCGCTGTACGGGCCCAACACGGCCAACGGCATCCTGCACATCCTGACCAAGAGCCCGCTGGACGACCAGGGGACGACGGTCGCCGTCTCCGGCGGCGAGCGCAACCTGCTGCACGGCGAGTTCCGCAGCGCGCACCTGCTGCACTCCAACCTGGGCTTCAAGCTCAGCGGCCAGTACCTGCGCGCGGACGAGTGGGAGTACACGGACCCGGCGGAGGTGGCGGAGGTGGGCCGCTTCCGCTGCGCCGTGGACCCCACGGGGTGCACGGCGGCGCAGGTGGGCGCGGCGCAGTTCGCGCGGCGCGACCTGGCCCGCGCGGTGGGCATCGACAGCGCCGCGTCGGTGGTGCGCATCGGCCGCATCGGGCAGCGCGACTTCGAGGTGGAGCGCCTGGGCGGCGAGGCGCGGGCGGACTGGCGGGTCAGCAGCGGGCTGAACGCGGTGGTGCAGGCGGGGCTCACCCAGTCCAACGGCATCGAGCTCACCGGCCTGGGCGCCGGGCAGGCGCAGGACTGGCGCTACAGCTACCTGCAGGCGCGCACCACCTACCGCCGCCTGTTCGCGCAGGTCTACTTCAACCAGAGCGACGCGGGCGAGACGTTCCTGCTGCGAAACGGCGCGCCCATCGTGGACCGCTCCAACCTGCTGGTGGCGCAGCTCCAGCACGGCGCCAGCTTCTGGGACGGCCGGCAGAGCTTTACCTACGGCGGCGACTACCTGCGCACCACGCCGGTCACGGACGGCACCATCAACGGCTGGTACGAGGACCGCGACGGCACCGACGAGCTGGGCGCCTACCTGCAGTCGGAGACCCGCATCACCGACCAGCTGGAGCTGGTGCTGGCCGGCCGGGTGGACGTGCACTCCGCGCTGCCGGACCCGGTGTTCAGCCCCCGCGCGGCGCTGCTGCTCAAGCCCACGGAGGGGCAGACGCTGCGCGTGGCGTTCAACCGCGCCTTCAGCACGCCCAGCTCGCTGAACCAGTTCCTGGACCTGGGCTCCGCGCTGCCGGGCAACGACCCGCGCACCAACCAGCTCCGCCAGCTCGGCTACAGCCTGCGCATCCAGGGCACCGGCGACGAGGGCTTCACGCTGCGCGGCCCGGACGGGAGCTACCAGGTGCGCTCGCCCTTCAACCCGGACCCGGCGGCGCTGGTGCCCGCCACCTCCGCGGACCTGCTGCCGCTGGCGGTGGGCGTGGTGGCGCAGGGCGCGGCGGCGCGCGGGGCGCCGCTGTCGCAGCAGTTCCTGAACTACCTGCTCAGCCTGCGGCCCACCGCGGCGCAGGTGGGGCTCAACTACTTCGACATCAGCGCCAACCGCACCGGCGCGCTGGCGGACCTGGCGCTGTCGGAGATCAACCCCATCCGCGAGAGCGCCACCACCACGCTGGAGGTGGGATACAAGGGGCTGCTGGGCACGCGCTTCCTGGTGGCGGCGGACGTGTGGTGGTCGCGGATGGAGGACCTGGTGACGCCGCTGACCATCCAGACGCCGCTGGTGCTGCTGAACGGCCCGCAGCTGGCCCAGTACCTGGTGCCGCGCTTCATGGCGGACCTGGGGATGTCGCAGGCGCAGGCCACGGCCACCGCCCTGTCGCTGATCGGCGACGCCCAGAACCCGGGCCTGGCCAGCATTCCCGTGGGCGTCATCAGCTCGGCGGACGTGGACGCGCGCGGCGGGCAGCTGCTGGTGACGTACGTGAACGTGGACGAGCGGCTGGAGCTGTGGGGCACGGACATCAGCGCCACCATGCTGATCAGCGACGAGTGGGTCATCAGCGGCTCCACCTCGTACGCCAGCGACGACGTGTTCCACACGCGGCGGGCGGGCATCGTGACGCTCAACGCGCCGCAGTGGAAGCGGAACCTGGCGGTGAGCTACGACAACGACGACACCGGCCTGTTCGGCGAGGCGCGCATGCGGCACAGCAGCGCGTTCCCGGTCAAGTCCGGCGTGTACGAGGGCACGGCGTGCATCAACCGCACGGGCGTGCCCACGCCGCTGGAGGAGGCGTGCATCGAGAGCTACACGCTCTTCGACCTGAACCTGGGCTACCGGCTGCCCATGGTGCCGGGCGCCACCGTGCAGCTCACCGCGCAGAACCTGCTGGACGAGGACTACCGCCCCTTCCCCGGCGCGCCCGACATCGGCCGCATGCTGATCGCGCGGGTCCGCTTCGACTTCTGACCGCCCAACTGCTTTAGAAAATCACGCAGAGGAAAACTGAGAGGGTAACAGAGAGCCGCAGAGGAACTGCATTTCCTCTGCGGCTCTCTTTTTTCCTCTGCGGCTCTGCGTGATGCTTTTTAGTCTTGTCCTGTGACTGTTCAAAAGAAACGTGTGTTTTCAGAACGTTCAGTATTGACTAAACGAACAGGATGCATTATCCTCTGCGCCGCTGTAAGGAAGTTCCCTGACCCGGACGTACGATGAACGAGGCACTGCAGCAGTTCGTCGAGCGGATGGCGCTGATCTGCGAGAAGGAAGGGATGGCCCGCATCGGCGGGCGCATCTTCGGGCTCCTGCTCGCCACCGGCGACACCTACTCGCTCGACGAGCTCGCCGAGCGGCTCCAGGCCAGCAAGGCCTCCGTGAGCACCAACGCCCGCATGCTGGAGCAGTTCGGCATGATCCAGCGCGTCAGCGTGATGGGCGACCGGCGCGACTTCTACCGCGCCGAGCAGGACCCGTGGGAAAAGATGCTGCGCGCCAGCCAGGCGCGCTGGCGCGACATGCTGCAGGTGTTCGACGACGCGCTCGAGGGGCATCCCGACGACGGGGCCTGCCACCGCATCCGCGAGGCGCGCCAGTTCCACGAGCTGCTGCTGGACCGCTGCGACCGGCTGGTCGAGGAGTGGCGCGCCATGCGCCGCTCCGGCCGCACTACGGCGGAGCAGGTCCCGGCGCAGTCCTGACCGTCCCCATCTCCATCGGACCGACGATCCTTCCCGATATGCCCACGAACCCCTTGCCCGGCCGCCTGGCGCGCGGCGCCGCCCTGCTGGCGGCGCTCGCGTTCGCCCTTCCCGCGGCCGGGCAGCAGCAGACGGCGGCGGCCCCGGCCGGGCAGCCGCTCTCCCTGGAAGACGCCCTGCGCCTGGCGGAAGACGCCAGCGAGTCCGTCACCATTGCCCGCGCGGGCGTCACGCGTAGCCGCGGCGAGCTGATGCGCGCCCGCGCGGAGCGCATGCCGCAGGTCAACGGCTCGCTCTCCTACACCCGCGCCCTGGCCAGCGAGTTCGAGGGGCTGGGCGGCGGCGGCACGGACACCACCACGACCCCGGCGCCCACCAACTGCGGCCGCTTCACGCCGAACCCCGCGCTGCCCGTGGGGCAGCGGCTGGACTCGCTGGAGCACGCGGTGGACTGCGCGGTCAACTCCAACCCCTTCGCGGCCTTCGGCGACCTGCCCTTCGGGCGCGAGAACACCTGGCGCTTCGGCCTCTCGGTCGCCCAGCCGCTCTTCGCGGGAGGGCGCATCGCGGCGCAGGGGCGCATCGCGGAGGCGGGGCGCCGCTCGGCGGAGCTGGAGCTGGCCACCCAGCGCGCCCAGCTCGCGCTGGACGTGACGGAGGCGTACTACAACGCCGCGCTGGCCGACCGGCTGGTGCAGATCGCCGAGGCGACGCTCGGGCAGGCGGAGACCACGCTGTCGCAGACCCGCATCGCCCGGCAGGTGGGCAACCAGCCGGAGTTCGAGCTGCTGCGCGCGCAGGTCACCCGCGACAACCTGGTGCCCGTGCTCATCCAGCGCCGCAGCGACCGGCAGCTGGCCTACACCCGGCTGCGGCTGCTGCTGGACCTGCCGGCGGACGCGCCGCTGGACCTGACCACGCCGCTGGCGGAGGACGCGGAGGTGTCCGTCGCGCGCTTCGCGGGCAGCGAGCGCCCGCTGGGCGACACGGCGGTGGCGGAGCGCGTGGCGGTGCAGCAGGCGGCCACGCTGGTGACCGTGCAGGAGGGGCTGGAGCGCATCGCCCGCTCGCAGCGCTGGCCCACCGTCAGCCTGGTGTCGCAGTACGGGCGGGTCGCGTATCCCACCGGCGCGCTGCCGGGGCTGGACGAGTTCCGCTCCAACTGGACCGTGGGCGCGCAGCTCACCATGCCGCTCTTCACGGGCGGCCGCATCCGCGGCGACGAGCTGGTGGCGGAGGCCAACCTGATGGAGGCCCGCGCCCGCCTGCGCCAGGTGAGCGACTACGCGCGGCTGGACACGCGCACGGCGCTGGAGCGGCTGCAGGCGGCGCAGGCGGCGTACGAGGCCAGCCGCGGCACGGTGGAGCAGGCGCAGCGCGCCTACACCATCGCCGAGGTGCGCTTCCGCGAGGGGATCAGCACGCAGGTGGAGCTGTCGGACTCGCGGATCCTGCTCCAGCAGGCGCAGGCCAACCGCGCCCTGGCCGCGCGCGACCTCCACATCGCCCGCACGCGGGTGGCGCTGCTGCCCTACCTGCCCATCCAGTCCGGGCAGCAGCAGCAGCAGCAGACGCAGCAGCAGGTGCAGCAGCAGACCCAGCAGGAGACGCCGCGGCAGCAGCCGCAGACGGACACACAGTCGGCCTTCACGGGAGCGGGGGTACCATGAGCGATAGATCGTACGGCACGGCCCGCGCGGCCGTGGGGGCGCTGGCGGCCGTCCTGGCGCTTTCCGCCTGTGGCAAGGGCCAGGCGGCGGACGGCGGCCAGCCCAAACAGGAGGACGCCGGCATCGTGGTCGGCGCGGAGAACGTGCTGGTGGTGGCGGCGGAGCCCATCTCCAGCGGCCCGGTGCTGAGCGGCACGCTCAGCGCGGAGCGCGAGGCGCAGGTGCGGGCGGAGGCCAGCGGCTCCGTGCTGCAGGTCTTCGCGGACCGCGGGCAGGCGGTGCGCGCCGGGCAGACGCTGGCGCGCATCGACGACGCGGCGCTCGCCTCCGCCTCCATCAGCGCGCAGAGCGCGGTCCGCACGGCGGAGCAGGCGCTGGCCGTCGCCCGCCGCAACGCGGAGCGCGCGGAGGCCCTGGCCGGCGCCGGCGCCATCGCGGACCGCGACATGGAGACGGCACGCTGGAACGTGACCAACGCGCAGGGGCAGCTGGCCGCCGCGCGCGCGCAGCTCTCCAACGTGCAGAAGCAGCTCTCCAAGACGACGGTGCGCGCACCCATCTCCGGCGTGGTCAACGACCGCCCGGTCAGCGCGGGCGACGTGGTGCAGCCGGGCGCGCCGATGTTCACCATCATCGACCCGGGCAGCATGCGGCTGGAGGGCTCCGTGCCCGCCAGCGAGCTGGGCGCGCTGCGCGTGGGCGCGCCGGTGCGCTTCACCGTCACCGGCTACCCGCAGGGCTTCACGGGCACCATCCGCCGCATCAGCCCGTCGGCGGACCCGGTCACGCGGCAGGTGCCCGTCTACGTCTCCATCCCCAACACCGGCGGCGCGCTGGTGGGCGGGCTGTTCGCGCAGGGGCGCGTGGAGGCGGAGGCGCGCCAGGGCATCACGGTGCCCGCGACCGCCATCGACGAGCGCGGCGTGCAGCCGTCGGTGCTGCGGCTGCGCGGCGGCAAGGCGGAGCGCGTCAACGTGGCGGTGGGCGTGCGCGACCC
The DNA here is from genome assembly GCA_035715345.1 of Longimicrobium sp. Taxonomy (GTDB): domain Bacteria; phylum Gemmatimonadota; class Gemmatimonadetes; order Longimicrobiales; family Longimicrobiaceae; genus Longimicrobium. Next base: position 5,043 of record DASTLD010000333.1, on the reverse strand, counting down.
GCAGACGGACCGGGTGGAGGTCACCGGCGGCATCGCCGCGGGCGACACGCTGCTGATCGGCGCGGCGCTGGGCACCACGCCGGGCACGCGCGTCACGGTGCGGGCCGCCGGCGCGGCGCCCGCCCCCGCGGCGCGCTAGGGCGCGGCAGAAGGGACGACAGACATGTTCATCTCCGATTTCGCCATCAAGCGGCCCACCCTGACGGTGGTGTCCATGCTGGCGCTGGTGGTGTTCGGCATCTTTGCGCTGATGAGCCTGGACACCGACGAGTTCCCCGAGGTGGAGGCGCCGTTCATCTTCCTGGCCCTGCCCTACCCCGGCGCCAGCCCCGACATCGTGGAGCGCGAGGTGGTGGACCCCGTGGAAGAGGCCATCGCCGGCATCAGCGGCGTGGACCGGGTCACCTCGTCGTCCATGGACGGCTTCGGCTCGATCTTCATCGAGTTCGTGTACGGCAAGAACGTGCAGGAGGCCAGCCAGGACGTGCGCGACGCCATCAGCCAGATCCGCGGCGAGCTGCCGCAGGAGATGGAGGAGCCCATCCAGTCCAACTTCGACCCCAACGACCAGCCGATCGTGCAGCTCACGCTGTCGTCGGCGTCGCTGGACCCCGCCAGCCTCACGCGGCTGGCGGACCCCGCCATCACCAGCGAGCTGCGCACGGTGACCGGGGTGGGCGAGGTGCGGGTGGTGGGCGGCGTGGAGCGCGAGCTGACGGTGGAGGTCAGTCCCACCGCGCTGCAGGCGGCGGGCATCGGCATGCCGCAGGTGGTGCAGGCGCTGCAGACGCAGAACCTGGCCGTGCCCGTGGGCCGGCTGACCGGCCAGTTCGACGAGCGCAGCATCCGCCTGCGCGGCCGGCTGGAGCGGCCGGAGGAGTTCATGGCGCTGACCGTGGCCGAGCGCAACGGCCAGCCCATCACCCTGGGCGAGGTGGCCCGCGTGCGCGACGGCACCGAGGAGGCGCGCTCCATCGCGCTCTTCAACGGCCAGCCGGCGGTGGGCATCGACATCGTCAAGGCGCAGGGGCACAGCACCACCGCGGTGGCCGAGGGCGTGCTGGCCAGGCTCGTGGACGTGCGCAAGACGCTGCCGAAGAGCGCCAGGCTGGACGTGCTGCGCAACTCCGGCGAGCGGGTGCGGAACTCCGTGGCCAACGTGGAGGAGTCGCTCCTGGTCGGCGCGCTGCTCACGATCCTGGTGGTGTTCGTGTTCCTGAACTCGTGGCGCAGCACGGTCATCACCGGCCTGGCGCTGCCGGTGTCGGTGCTGGCCAGCTTCGTGGCGGTGTGGGCGTTCGACTTCACGCTCAACACCATGTCGCTGCTGGGCCTGTCGCTGGCCATCGGCATCCTGATCGACGACGCCATCGTGGTGCGCGAGAACATCGTGCGCCACGTGGAGATGGGGAAGGACCACCACACCGCCGCGCGCGAGGGCACGGACGAGATCGGCCTGGCCGTGGCGGCGACCACCTTCTCCATCGTCTGCGTGTTCATCCCCATCGCCTTCATGGGCGGCCTGGCGGAGCAGTGGTTCGCGCCGTTCGCGCTGACCATCGCCAGCTCGGTGCTGGTGTCGCTGTTCGTGAGCTTCTCGCTGGACCCCATGCTCAGCGCCTACTGGCCGGACCCGCACCGCGAGGAGCACGAGAAGTGGTGGATCACGCGGGTGCTGGACCGCTTCAACCGCTGGTTCGACCGGCAGGCGCAGCGCTACCGCCGCGTGGTGGCGTGGGCGCTGGACCACGCGCTGGCCATGATCGTCATCGCCATCGGCTCGCTGCAGGCGGCCATGGCGCTGCCGGGCAAGGGCGCGTGGGGCTTCCTGCTGGTGATGGCCATCGTCGTCGGCGTGGTGCTGGTGCTCACCATCGTCCCCTTCCCGCGCGGGCTGGCGGGCGGGCTGATGAAGACGGTGCTGGTGGTGGGCGCCTTCATGGCCATGGGCCCCGGCGTGCAGGCGGTGCCGGAGTACCGGAAGCTGGGCTTCGAGCTGTTCCCGGCGGACGACCAGAGCGAGATCATCATGGGGGTGGAGACGCCCCCGGGGTCCAACCTGGAGTACACGCGGCTCAAGGCGGAAGAGGTGGCCGCCGCCGCGCGCCGCTACGAGGAGGTGGCCTACACCTACACCACGGTGGGCGGCGGCGGCATGACCGGCGCCGGCTCCGTGGACGAGGCCAGCATCTACGTGCGGCTGATCCCCAAGGCGGAGCGGCCGGGGCGCAGCCAGCAGGACCTGTCCGCGGACATCCGCCGCGACGCCCTGCGCATCGGCGGGGCCACGGCGGCGGTGGTCACGGACATGTTCGGGGGGATGAAGCAGATCCAGGTGCAGCTGCGCGGCCCGGACATCACCGTGCTCAACCGCCTGGCGTCGCAGATCGAGTCCGAGGTGCGCGAGGTGCCCGGCGCGGTGGACGTGGGCCTGAGCACCAAGGGGCAGAAGCCGGAGCTGACGGTGGAGCTCAACCGCGGCCTGGCCGGCAGCCTGGGCGTGAGCGCGGGGCAGGTGGCGCAGGCGCTGCGGCCCGCGTTCGCCGGGCTGGACGCCGGCGACTGGGTGGACCCCAGCGGCGAGACGCGCGACGTGGTGGTCCGCTTTGCCCCGGAGGCCCGGGCGCGCACGGCGGACCTGCAGAGCGTGCCGCTGGTGTTCGCCGGCACGCGCGGGCCGGTGACCGTGCCGCTGGGCCAGGTGGCCACGGTGCGCCACGGCGTGGGCCCGGCGCAGATCGACCACCTGCAGCGCGACCGCGTGATCAACGTGGAGGCCAACACGCAGGGGGTGCCGCTCTCCGAGGTGGTGACGGGCATCCAGGCCAAGCTGGACAGCGTGCGGGTGCCGGCCGGCTACCAGGTGACCTTCGGCGGGCAGACGGAGGACCAGACGGAGATCTTCGGGCGCATCATGTTCGCGCTGCTGGTGGCCGTGATGCTGATGTACCTGATCCTGGTGGTGCAGTTCGGCAGCTTCCTGGACCCGATGGCCATCATGCTCTCGCTGCCGCTGTCGCTGATCGGCGTGATGCTGGGGCTGTGGCTGACCGGGAGCACGCTGAACATCATGAGCATGATCGGCATCATCCTGCTCATGGGCATCGTGGCCAAGAACGCGATCCTGCTCATCGACTTCGCCAAGTGGAGCAAGGAGCGGGGGATGAGCCGCCGCGAGGCGCTGATCACCGCCGGCGCCATCCGCCTGCGGCCCATCCTGATGACCACCTTCGCGCTGATCGCGGGCATGATCCCGGTGGCGCTGGGCCGCGGCGAGGGCGCGCAGTTCCGCGCCCCCATGGGCATCGCGGTCATCGGCGGCGTCATCACCAGCACGCTGCTGACGCTGCTGGTGGTGCCCACCGTGTGGGAGCTGCTGGACGAGCTGCGCGACTGGACGGGCGCCAAGCTGCGCCGGGGCAGGGGCGGCGGCCACGGCCACGCCCCCACCCCGCACGAGCCCAGCCGCCACGACCTGGCCGGCCGCGAGGCCATCGGCACCGGCCACTGACGGACCGGCGGCCGGCTGCCTCGCGCACCCGGCCTCCTGTAGAGACGCCCCGGCGGGGCGTCTCTACCATGGGCATGGACGAACGACGGCGTCGCGCGGAGACCTCAAACCCTCCCCCAGACTTGGGGGAGGGTGCGAGCATAAGCGAGCGGGTGGGGGCGCCTCCCCCGCGCCGAAGCCGGTTTCGTTTCGGATGACGGACCGTGCCCTTCCCGGGCACGGAGTTGACGGACCGGTGTATCCGACGCGCCGGCGCCGCCCGCGGCCGCCGCGCCTCAATCAGACTTTCCGACGGTTCATGCACACCGACCTGGAGGACCGGCCCGGCGCCGGCCCCTCGACCACCCCCGAGAACCTGCGGCGCCCCGCGGCGGCCCCCTGGCCGGAGCGGCGCATTGCGTCCGTCGGCCGCTCGGCGGAGCGCGTGCTGGAGCACGCGGGCGGCATGGCCATGCTGGTCTGGCGCACCCTGGCCTACACCTTCACCGGCCGCATCCCCCTGCGCGAGGTGGCGGCGCAGGTGTACTGGATGGGCATCGGCTCCATCCCCATCGTGCTGGTGACCAGCGCCCTCGCGGGCATCGTGCTGTCGCAGCAGGGCGGCTACCAGCTCACCAGCAACATCCCCATCGAGTACCTGGGCAGCGTGGTCACCAGCAGCATGGTGCTGGAGATGGGCCCCGTGCTGACCGCCGTGGTCCTCATCGGCCGGGTGGGCGCGCGCATCACCGCGGAGCTGGGGACCATGCGGGTCAGCGAGCAGATCGACGCGCTGTACTCGCTGGGCCGCGACCCGGTGCGCACGCTGGTGGCGCCGCGCATCCTGGCCGGCATCATCTCCGTGCCCATCCTGGTGGCGCTGGCGGACTTCACCGGTGTGATGGCGGGGATGACGGCCGCGCAGTTCACGCTGGGCCTGGGGCGCGAGAGCTTCTTCAACGGCGCGCGCATCTTCTGGAACGACTGGGACCTGTTCTACTCGCTGTTCAAGGCGCTGGCCTTCGGCTTCGTGATCCCGCTCGTCGCCAGCCACATGGGCCTGGCCACGCGCGGCGGCGCGGAGGGCGTGGGCCGCTACACCACCAGCGCGGTGGTGACGATGACGCTGGCCGTCCTGATCCTGGACGCCATGTTCCCGCCGCTGCTGCTCGGTTGAGGGCGATGAGCGAGCCGGGGACGGTGGAGTTCCGCGACGTCTACAAGCGCTTCGACCTGCCGGTGCTGGCGGGCGTGGAGCTGAGCATCGACCGCGGGCAGACGGTGTCCGTGGTCGGCCACTCCGGCACGGGCAAGAGCGTGCTGCTCAAGACCACCATCGGCCTGATCTGCCCCGACTACGGCGACGTGGTGGTGGACGGCGAGAGCGTGGTGCGCGCCAACCGCCGCGGCCTGGCCCGCATCCGCCGCAAGGTGGGGTACGTGTTCCAGAACGCCGCGCTCTTCGACAGCATGAGCGTGTTCGAGAACGTGGCGCAGGGGCTGAGCGACGAGGAGCAGCGCGACCTGGGCTACCGCAGGCTGGTCAGCGAGGT
>DASTLD010000332.1:0-3148 GCA_035715345.1 Longimicrobium sp. | reverse complement strand
CGCAGGCGGTACCCGCCGAACGGGGTGTTGCGGCTCATCGAGAGGAACTGCCGGGGGTCCACCGTCCACTCCATGCGGGGATCCAGCACCGTCACGTCCGCGGGCGCGCCCTCCGCCAGCGTGCCGCCGGGCAGCGACATGGACCGCGCGGGCGCGCAGCTCATGCGCTCCACCAGCACGGGCAGGTCGATGAGCCCCGTGGCCACCAGCTCCGTGTAGGCGATCCCCACCGCCGTCTCCAGCCCCACGATGCCGAAGGGCGCGTCCTCGAACGCCTGCTCCTTCTCGTCGTAGTGGTGCGGGGCGTGGTCGGTGGCGATCACGTCCAGCGTGCCGTCCAGCACGCCCTGGCGCACCGCGTCGCGGTCCGCCTCCGAGCGCAGGGGGGGATTCATCTTGGCGGCGGTGTGGTGCTTCTCCACCGCCGCGTCCGTCAGCGTGAAGTGGTGCGGGGCCGCCTCCGCCGTCACCCGGATGCCCTTTGCCCGGGCGGCGCGGATCAGCTCCACGCCGCCGCGGGTGGCCACGTGCTGGACGTGCAGCCGGCCGCCGGTCAGCTCCGCCAGGATCAGGTCGCGGGCGATCATCACGTCCTCGGCCGCGTTGGGAATGCCGCCGATGCCCATGCGCGTGGCGATGACCCCCTCGTTCATGGAGCCGCCGCGCGAGAGCGTGGGCTCCTCCGCGTGCACGGAGACGGGCAGGTCGAAGGTCAGCGCGTACTCCAGCGCCATGCGCATGACCCCCGCGCTCACCACCGGCTTCCCATCGTCGGTGACGGTGACGGCGCCGGCCTCCTGCAGCTCGCCGAACTCGGTGAGCTGCTCGCCCTGCTGCCCCACGGTGATGGCGCCGCTGGGGTACACGCGCGCCCCACCCGCCCGCAGCCCCTCCGCCCGCACGAAGCCCACCGCCGCGGGGTCGTCGATGGGCGGGCGCGTGTTCGGCATGGCCACCACCGCCGTGAAGCCCCCCGCCGCGGCCGCGCGCGCGCCAGAGCGGATGGTCTCCTTGTGCTCCTGCCCCGGCTGGCGCAGGTGCACGTGCACGTCGATCAGCCCGGGCGTGACGACCAGGCCGGCCACGTCCACGACCTCCGCCCCCTCCGGCGCGTCCAGCCGCTCGCCCAGCCGCGCCACCCGACCCTCCGCCAGCAGCAGGTCCAGCGCCGCGTCCAGGCTCTGCGACGGGTCGATGACGCGCCCGCCGCGCAGCAGCAGCGGCCTCACTCGCCGCCTCCGCGCTTGACCTCGTCCGCCTGCTCCGGGCGCCCGCCCGCCAGCAGGTACAGCACCGCCATGCGCACCGCCACGCCGTTGGTCACCTGGTCCAGGATCACGCTGTGCTCGCCGTCCGCCACGTCGCTGTCGATCTCCACGCCGCGGTTCATGGGCCCCGGGTGCAGCACCAGGACGTCGCGCTGCACCGCCTCCAGCCGCGCGCGGGTGACGCCGAACACGCGGTTGTACTCGCGCAGGCTGGGGACGAAGCCCGCCTGCATGCGCTCCAGCTGCAGGCGCAGGACGTTGAGCACGTCCGCCCACTCGATGGCCTCCTCGATGCGCCGGAAGACGTGCACGCCCAGCGCCTCCACCCCGCTGGGCAGCAGCGTGCGCGGGCCGCAGACGGCCACCTCCGCGCCCAGCGTGCGCAGGCCGTGGATGTTGGAGCGGGCCACGCGCGAGTGCAGCACGTCGCCGCAGATGCAGACCCTGAGGCCCTCGATGCTCTTGCGGTTGTCGCGGATGGTCAGCAGGTCCAGCAGCCCCTGCGTGGGGTGCTCGTGCTTGCCGTCGCCCGCGTTGATGACGTTGCTGGGGATGCGCTCGGCCAGGAAGCGCGCGGAGCCGCTGGAGCTGTGGCGGATGACGACCATGTCGATCCCCATCGCCTCCAGGTTGCGCGCCGTGTCCACCAGCGTCTCGCCCTTCTGCACGGACGAGCCGGTGGTGGAGATGCTGACCGTGTCCGCGCCCATCCGCTTCTCGGCGAACTCGAAGCTGACGCGGGTGCGGGTGCTGTTCTCGAAGAAGGCGTTGACGATGGTCTTGCCGCGCAGCGCCGGCACCTTGCGCACGGGGCGGACGGAGATCTCCTTGAAGGCCTCCGCGGTGTCCAGGATGGCGGTGATCTGCTCGCGCGTCAGCCCCTCCAGGCCCAGCAGGTCCTTCTCCAGCGGCGCGATGGTGGGATGCTGCGCCATCAGTCCGCCCCCGGCGGCACCAGGTCCACGCCCAGCCGGCCGTCGATGTCCGGCACCATCACCTCCACCCGCCCTCCCTGCGGCACCTCCACCCGCTCGCCGGCCACGTCCGCCTGGATGGGCAGCTCGCGGCCGGTGCGGTCCACCAGCACGGCCAGCATGATGCGCGCGGGGCGCCCGAAGTCCGCCAGCTCGTCCAGCGCCGCGCGGACGGTGCGGCCGGTGTAGAGCACGTCGTCCACGATCACCACCAGCCGCCCGTCGATGCCGCCGTGGGGCAGCCGCGTCTGCCCCACGACCGGGCGCGGGCCCACGGTCATCAGGTCGTCGCGGTACAGGGTGATGTCGAGGGAGCCGGTGAGGGGCGTCTGGCCGCTGCGGCCCATGATCTCGGCCAGGCGGTCGGCCAGCTGCACGCCGCGGCGCTGGATGCCCACGAGGATCAGGTCGCCGGCGGCGGCGCCGGCCTGCCGGACGACGTCCACGGCCATGCGCTCGAGCGCGCGCTCCACCGCCTCCGGGTCCATGATGGAGCGCCGCGCGTGGTCGGTCATTCGGGCTGGGATACCGGCTGGAGGGGACGGGATGAACGGCCGGAAAGTTACCCCGCGCGAACACCGGGTGTCAACGAACGGACCGGGCGGATTCGGGGCGGCCGGATGGGTGCCGCTGCGTACCGGGAGGGTTCGCTCGCGGACAGCGGAGGCGAGTGTCTATCGCGAGGCGAGGTGCCTCACGTGGGCGGGAGGCCCCCTCCCCCAACCCCTCCCCCAACTTCGGGGGAGGGGCGCTCCGCCTGCGCGCGGGGCGAGGGCCTGCGTACCATCGACGTCGTCGAGGAGCGCGGGCGAGCCCCGCACCCGGAGCGGCGGGTGCGGGGCTCTGCACCGGTACTGCTGGCTGTAACCTGTTCCCTGTAACCTGTAACCTTCAGTTCCAGAGCCA
>DASTLD010000331.1:0-9165 GCA_035715345.1 Longimicrobium sp. | reverse complement strand
ACACCCTCTCCCACGCTGCCGCGGAAGAGGGTGCGAGCCGTCGGCGCCCGGCGCAGGGCCTACTTCTTCTTCCCCGCCCCGCCCGCCGGCTTCTTGGCCGCCGCCGATTTCGGCTTCGCGGCGGGCTTGGCCGGGCTCTTGGAGGCGCGGCCGGCGGCGGCCTTCGCCGTCCTGCCGGCGCCCTTCCGCGCGGCGGCGCCGCGGCCCTTCTTCTTGGCCGGGGCGGAGGCCTCGCGCTCGGCCAGGAGCGTCACGGCCTGGTAGAGCGTCACCTCGTCCGGTCCTACACCCTTGGGCAGGGAGGCGTTCGTGTCGCCGTGCTTGACGTACGGCCCGTAGCGCCCCTCGAACAGCGTCACCGGCTGGTTGTCGCGCGGGTGATTGCCCAGCGTGCGCAGCGGCTCGATGCTCTTGCGCTGGCGCCCGGCCTTGGGCTCCGCCAGCAGCTCCAGCGCGCGCGGCAGCCCCACGGTGTAGACGTCGTCGGTCTTGGACAGCGAGCGGAAGTCGCCCTGGTGCACCACGTACGGGCCGAAGCGGCCCACGTTGGCGACCACCTCCTCGCCCGTCTCCGGGTGGGTGCCCAAGGTGCGCGGCAGCGCCAGCAGCCTGAGCGCCACCTCCAGCGTCACGTCCGCCGGGCTCATCCCCTTGGGCAGCGAGGCGCGCTTGGGCTTGGCCTTGCTGCCCTCCTCCGCCTCGCCCAGCTGCACGTACGGGCCGAAGCGCCCCTGCAGCAGCAGGATGGGCTTTCCCGTGGCCGGGTCGGCGCCGACCTTGTCCGGGCCCTCGGTCTTGGCGCGGACCAGCGTGTCCACCGTCTCGCCGCTCAGGTCGGCCGGCGCGATGCCCTCCGGCAGCGAGGCGGTGACCGTCTGCCCGTCCGCCTCCACCTCCGCGAAGGGGCCGAATCGCCCGATGCGCACCCGCGCGGGCAGCCCCTCCAGGTGCACGGTGCTGGCCTCGCGCGGGTCGATGGCCTCCTGGCCGCGCTTGACCGTCTCTTCCAGCCCCTCCGGCCCCAGGAAGAAGTCGCGCAGGTAGGGCAGCCACTCCGCCTGGCCCTCCGCGATCTCGTCCAGCTCCTCCTCCATCCGCGCGGTGAACTGCGTGTCGACCAGGTGGGGGAAGTGCTTCTCCAGCAGCGCCGTGACCGCGAAGCCGGTGAAGGTGGGCACGAGCTGGTTGCTCTGCCGCTCCGAGTAGCCGCGGTCCACGATGGTGCCGATGATGCTGGCGTAGGTGCTGGGCCGGCCGATGCCCTCCGCCTCCAGCGTCTTGACCAGCGTGGCCTCCGTGTAGCGCGCCGGCGGCTGCGTGGCGTGGCTCAGCGCCTCCAGCTCGCGCAGCGCCAGGTCGTCGCCGCGGCGCAGCGGAGGCAGCGGCTCGTCGCGGTCCTCCAGCGCCGCCTCGGGATCGTCCGACCCCTCCACGTAGGCGCGGAAGAAGCCCGGAAAGTCGATGCGCTTGCCGCTGGCGCGGAAGGTGGCGCCGTCCGCCTCGATGGCCGCCGTCAGGTAGGTGAGCCGCGCCTCCGCCATCTGGCTGGCCACCGTGCGCTTCCAGATCAGCTCGTACAGCGCGCCCTCCACGCCCTTGAGCCGCAGCTCCTCCACCGTGCGCATCTCCGTGCCGGCGGGGCGGATGGCCTCGTGGGCCTCCTGCGCGCCCTTGGTCTTGGTCGTGAACTGGCGCGGCTCGGGGCTCAGGTACTCGCGGCCGTACAGGCGCTCGATGCGGCTGCGCGCCGCGCGGATGGCCTGGTCCGAGAGGTGGACCGAGTCCGTCCGCATGTAGGTGATGTACCCCTCCTCGTACAGCCGCTGCGCGATGCGCATGGTGTCGCGCGCGGAGAGGCGCAGCTTGCGGTTGGCCTCCTGCTGCAGCGTGGACGTCGTGAACGGCGCGTACGGGCGGCGGACGGTGGGCTTCTCCTCCGTCTCGCCCACCTTCCACGCCCCGCCGCGCAGCCGCTCCACCAGCGCGCGCGCCTGGTCCGCGCCCAGGAGGACGACGTCGCGCGCCTTGAGGCGGCCGGTGGTCTCGTCGAAGTCGCGGCCGGTGGCGATGCGCTTGCCGTCCACCGCCGCCAGCACGGCGGTGAAGGGGGTGATGCCGCGCAGCAGCGTGGCCTTGAGGTCCCACCAGGTGGCGGAGCGGAAGGCGCGGCGCTCGCGCTCGCGGTTGACCAGCAGGCGCACGGCCACGGACTGCACGCGGCCCGCGCTCAGCCCGGTGGCGATCTTCTTCCAGAGCAGCGGGCTGACCGTGTATCCCACCAGGCGGTCCAGGATGCGCCGCGTCTCCTGCGCGCGCACCACGGCCTCGTCGATCTGGCGGGGATGCGCCAGCGCCTCGCGGATGGCCTCGGGGGTGATCTCGTGGAAGACGATGCGCTGGCAGGGCACCCGGGGGTTCAGCACCTGCACCAGGTGCCAGCCGATGCTCTCGCCCTCGCGGTCCTCGTCGGTCGCGATGATGAGCTGGCCCGCGTCCTTCAGCAGCTCCCTGAGCTCGCCGACGATCTTCTTCTTGCCGGCGGGCACCACGTACAGCGGCTCGAAGTCCTCCTGCACGTTGACCCCCAGCCGCGCCCACTCCTGCCCCTTGAACTTGGGGGGGATGTCGCTGGCGGACTCGGGGAGGTCGCGGACGTGGCCCATGGACGCGGCCACCCGGTAGCCGGCGGGCAGGAAGCCGCGGATGGTCTTGGCCTTGGTGGGCGATTCCACCACCACCAGACGGTTCGTCTTTTCCTTGCCTGCCATCTGATATCGGTTCAGCGCCGGGGCTCAGGAAGGGGCGAGCCCGCGCACGCGGATCTCGTTCATGATTTCGTCCGCCACCTGTTGGGGCGTGCGGCCGTCGGTATCGATGCGCAAAGCGGCGGCCCGCGCGTACAACGGCTCCCGCTCCGCCAGCAGCGCCTCCAGCCGGGCGACGGGATCGCCGCCGGCCAGCAGCGGCCGGCTGCCGGGCTCGCCCGCCGCGCGGCGCGCGGCCTCCGCCGCGGACACGCGCAGCCAGACGACCAGCGTGCCGGGCCCCAGGGACGCCGGCAGGGCGGGATTGGTCACCCAGCCGCCGCCGGGCGCCAGGACCATGCGGGTACGGTCCGCCAGCCGCGCGGTCTCGCGCGCCTCCAGCGCCCGGAACGCCGCCTCGCCGTCCTCGGCAAAGATGCGGGGGATGGGGCGGCCCTCCGCGCGCTCGATCGCGCGGTCCAGGTCCACGTGCTGCCACCCCAGCCGCCGCGCCAGCTCCGCGCCCACGCGGCTCTTGCCGGAGCCCATCATCCCCACCAGCACCACGCGGGCAACGGGCTCAGGCAAAGGCGCCGCGGGCACGGATCTGCTCCAGGTACCCGGCGAAGTTGCGCCGCAGCTCGTGCAGCGAGTCGCCGCCGAACTTCTCCAGCACCGCCGCCGCCAGCACGATGGCCAGCATCGCCTCGGCGACGACGCCCGCCGCGGGCACCGCGCAGACGTCCGAGCGCTCGCGCACCGCCTCCGCCGCGGCGCCGGTGCGCAGGTCCACGGTGCCCAGCGGGCGCATCAGCGTGGAGATGGGCTTCATCGCGGCGCGCGCCACGATCGGCTGGCCGGTGGTGATGCCCCCCTCCAGCCCGCCCGCGTGGTTCCCCGCCCGGCCGAATCCCCCGCCGCGCGCCTGCCCCGCGTCCAGGGTGATGGGGTCGTGCACACGCGAGCCGGGTCGCATCGCCCCTTCGAAGCCCAGCCCGATCTCCACCCCCTTGATGGCGTGGATGGACATCAGCGCGCCCGCGATGCGGCCGTCCAGCTTGCGGTCCCACGCCACGTGCGAGCCCAGCCCCGCCGGCACCCCGCGGGCCACGACCTCGACGATGCCGCCCAGCGTGTCGCCGTCGCGCTTGGCGGCGTCGATGGCGTCGATCATCCGCCCCTCCGCCTCCGGGTCCAGGCAGCGCACGGGCGACGGGTCCGCGGCGGCGTTCAGCTCCTCCGGCAGCGCCTCCGGCAGCGAGGCGACGATCCCCCCGATGGCGACCACGTGGCTGCCGACGGTGATGCCCAGCTCGTGCAGCAGCCGCCGGGCCACGGCGCCGGCGGCGACGCGCGCCGCCGTCTCGCGCGCGCTGGCCCGCTCCAGGATGTCGCGGCCGTCGGTGCGCTGGTACTTGAGCGCGCCCACCAGGTCCGCGTGCCCGGGCCGGGGAAAGTGCACCCGGCGCATGGCCTCGTCGTCGCCCTGCGCCTGCACCGGCGCGGGCGACATGGCGTCCGTCCAGTTGGCCCAGTCGCGGTTGCGCACCTGCAGCGTGATGGGCGAGCCCAGCGTCTCGCCGTGGCGCAGGCCGCTGAGCAGCTCCGCGCGGTCGCTCTCGATGCGCATGCGCCCGCCGCGGCCGTAGCCGCCCTGCCGCCGGCGCAGCTCCGCGTCCACGAACTCCGCGGAGAGCGGCACGCCCGCCGGCACGCCCTCGACCACCGCGGTCAGCGCGGGGCCGTGGCTCTCGCCCGCGGTGGTGAAGCGGAAGGTCGGCATGGCGGTTAAATAAACAGCGAGGGTCCGGCAGGCGCCAGACCCTCGCCGTCCACCCCCGCGGCGGGGGCGGCCCCGCTACTGCAGGTCCGCGTTGGTGATCTCCACCGCCACGATGCCGTGGGTGGTGATGGCGTACAGCCGCAGCGCCACCGCCGCCGGGTCCGTGGGCCCGCGCGGCGCCACCGCCATGGCCCCCACCACCGGGTCGCGCAGCGGGATGCGCCGCACCGCCCGGAAGTTGAAGTTGTCGAAGATGTCGATGTACGAGTTGCCCGCCGCGTCGATGCCGGTGATGAAGCTGCGGCGCGCCACGTTGCTCGACGGGTAGTTGCGGTTCTCCGGGTGCATGGCCACGCCGCCCGACGGCGAGCCGCTGGGCTCGCTGCCCTGCAGGCGCAGGTCGCGGGTGAAGTAGTACACGCCCGTGCCGCGCGCCACGCCCAGCGAGCCGTCGTAGTTCAGGCCCAGGCCGATGACCCGCTCGTCGGCGTTGTTGATCAGGTCGCGCACGTTGCCGGTCAGCACCAGCTCGTCGCCCTGCACCGTGAACACCGGGATGCGGGCCCGGCTGCGCGCGCCCTCGCCCACGGCCACGGTGGTGCGGTCGCCGCTGACCGCGATGAAGGTGGTGTCCGCCAGCCCCACCTCGGCGATGTTGGCGAACATGTCCAGGCGCGTGTCGTAGCGCACGCCGTTGGCGTTGGGCGGCAGCGCGCGCAGGCTGTCCAGCGAGTTCTTCACCTCCGTCACCCGCCCCACGAAGCAGGGCCCGTCGCTGGCGTCGCCGAAGCGCTTGCGCGCGCAGACGGCCAGGGACGCCGTGTCGCCCACCACCAGCCCGGCGTCCGCGGCGTTGACCACGATGGCCTTGGTGGGCGCCGTGCGGGCCACGTAGCCGATGAAGATCTCCACGTTGCGCTTGCGCGGGTCGTAGATGCGCACCGTGCCGTTGGGCGCCGCGCCCGTGGGCCGCGTGGAGTAGACCAGCTGGCCGAGCGAGGTCTGCGCGATGAACTGCGGGCGGTCGCTGTAGTCGACCTCCGTGACCTTGCTGGGAATGCCCTTGTCGTCGAACTCGATGTCGTACAGCACCTCGTTGGGCGTCAGGATGCGCGCGCCCTGGTCCTCCGCCAGCACCCCGGTGCGCAGCGGGATGGCGGAGATGTTGGTGCCGCCGCTGTTGGCCACGAAGAGCGTGTCGCGGGTGCGGCCCAGCGCCAGACCCCAGGGCTGCGAGCCCACCGCCACCGCCTGCGTATAGGCGCGCGTGCCGATGGGCAGCACGTCCACCCAGCCGCGCGTGCGGTTGGAGAGGTAGACGTTGGTGCTGTCCGCCACCAGGTCCGCGATCACGTCGCCGTCGTTGCGGCGCGGGATGGTGGTGCCGCGCACCACCAGCACCGGCGCCAGCCGCCCCGCCGTGGCCGCCACCCGGCTGCCCGACGGGCCGGCCTGGCAGGGCAGCGCCTGCGGGTTGTTGGGCGTGGTGGCCGCGCCGCAGTTGCCGGCCGGGTCGTCCGCCCAGGCGGTGATCTCCAGCTCCACCGCCGCCGTGTCCAGCACGCTCAGCCCCAGGTGGTCCAGGCCGAAGCGGAAGACGCCGGAGGATACGTTCCCCAGCCCCACCCGCGAGGGCAGCGCCGTGCGCCCGCCGCCCGCGGTGCGCAGGAAGGCCAGCACCGTGACGCCGATGCTGTCCACCCGCGTCTCGTCCACCGCGCTCACCGTCACCGTCAGCGTGTCGTCCAGCTCCATGCGCGCCGGCACCGAGGTGCTGAAGGTCACGCGCGGGGCCAGGTTGTCCGCCGCCGCCGGCAGGATGGCGACTTCGACGGGGATGGCCACGCCCGTCTGGTTGGCGCCCGACACCGTGCTGGCGTCGATGCGCAGCGTGCCCGTGGCGCCGTTGGGCACCGGCACCACCAGGGTGGTGTCCAGCCGCGTCCGCGCCGGGCTGACCGGGACGGTGATGTCGAAGGTGAAGGCGCCGCTGCCGCGCACCCGCACCGAGTTGATCATCTCGTGCGGGTCCTCGGCCACCACCTGGATGGGCACCTGCGTGCCGCCGCGGAACTCCGCGCCCTGCGCCGGCGCCGCGACCTGCACCCGCGGCCCGCCGATGTTGACCCGCACCGTGTCCGCGCGCGAGTTGCCCGCCGTGTCCACCGCGGTCACCACCACGTAGATGCCGGTCTCCTGCGCCGTGTCGGACGTGGCGATCAGGTAGCGGTCGATGGTGGTGTCGCGCACCGCCCTGCCCGCCGTGGTCAGGTTGACCACCTTGGACGCGAAGCGGCTGACCTTGACGGCCGTGCCCAGGTCGGGGTTGCCGCGCACCGCGTACGCCTCGAGCTGCAGCCCGGCCAGCGCGGTGCCGTCCGCCACGTTCGCGCGGATGAAGAGCGAGTCGCCCACCGCGATGGAGCTCGTCTCGGCGTTGGGCAGCACGATGTCCACCGTGGGCGGCGTCACGTCCTCGCCCCCGCCCGTGGTCTTCTTGCCCTTGGGCTGGAACGGGTTGCCCGTGGCGTCGCACGCGGCGAGCAGCAGGGCCAGGG
This sequence comes from Longimicrobium sp., assembly GCA_035715345.1. GTDB lineage: Bacteria > Gemmatimonadota > Gemmatimonadetes > Longimicrobiales > Longimicrobiaceae > Longimicrobium. The sequence goes on along the minus strand of DASTLD010000331.1, from coordinate 2,080 downwards.
TGGCCAGGGCCGCCCTGCGGGCGGCCCTCGGTCGGAGCAGGCTCATTGCGGGTACCTCTATGGGAAGGGCGCGGCCGCGGCCTCTAGCTGCGGGCGCGGACGATGTGCGGGGTGATCAGGATCAGCAGGTCCTGCTTGCGCTCCGACCGGTTGGTGGTGCGGAACAGGCCGCCGATCAGGGGAATGTCCATCAGGAACGGGATGCCGCTGCGGTTCTCCGTCACGCGGGTCACCGTCAGCCCGCCGATGACCACCGTCTCGCCGTCCACCACCAGCACCTCCGTCTCCGCCTCCTGGCGCGACACGTTGAGCAGGTTGTTGGAGGTGGTGGTGGGGTTGGAGTTCTCCGCCCGGATGGTCAGCCGCACCCGGTCGTCGCTGGTCACGTGGGGCGTCACCTCCATGAGGATGCCCGCCTCCACCTGCACCGGCTGCAGGGTGACCGCCCCGCCCGTGCCGCCCTGCGCGCTGGCGGTCAGGAAGGTGATCTCCTCGCCCACGAAGATGCGCGACTCCTTGTTGTCCAGCATGGTGATCTGCGGCATGGCCTGCACGTCCGCCACGCGCGACGACTGCAGCGCCTGCACCAGCGCCACCAGCGAGAAGCGGTTGGCCAGCAGCAGCGAGATGGCCACGTCCAGGGTGGCGTCCTCGATGTCGGAGCTGGCGTTGCCCACCGCGCCGATGCTGGGCCCGCCCAGCAGGAACAGGTCGTCGGGGGTGCTGGCGCCGGTGGGCAGGCCCGTGTCGGGGTCGTACACCGGCGTCTCCACCACGCTGCCGAAGCTGTTGCCCTGGAAGTCCTTGATGTCGTAGCGGATGCCCAGCGCCTCGAGCTGGGTGCGGTCCACGAAGATGATCTTGCCCTCGATGGCCACCTGCGACACCGGCACGTCCAGCTCGGCGATCAGCCGCTGCACGTCCGTCACCACCCGCTCCACGTCCGTGACGATGAGCGTGTTGGTGGCCTGGTTGGCCACGATGCTGCCGCGGTCGCTGAGCAGCTCCTTGAAGGTCTCGCTCAGCTCCGCCGCGGGCACGTAGTTGACGCGGAAGGGCGTGGTGACCAGCGGCTCCGTGGCCGCGCGGCTGGCCAGCCGCTCCATGCGGTCCACGCGGATGATGCCGCCCGGCAGCTCCTCCGCCGCCAGCCCGTAGGCGCTCAGCAGGGTGCGCAGGGCCAGGTCCCACGGCTGGCGGTTGAAGGCCACGCCGTCGACCGTGATGTCGCTGACCTCCTCGCCCGCGATGATGGAGCGCCCGCTGAACTCCGCGAAGGTGGCCAGCACGTCGCGCATGGCCGTGTTCTCGAAGCTCACCGTGATGGGCCGCCCCTGCCCCTGCTGCGCGGCGGCGGAGGGCGCCGTCCGCACCGGGGGCACGGCGGCCGACCGCGGCGCGGCCGGGCCGCTGCTCCACGCCTGGAAGGCCGGGGCGCCGGAGGCAAGGACCACCCGCAGCCCCCCGTTGACCCGCTCCACGCGGTACTCCGTCTCGCGCTCCAGGTCCAGCACCACGCGGACCACGTCGGGCGCGTGCTGGCTGGTGCGCACGCCCAGCACGCCGCCGCGGTTGAGCCCCTCGTAGCGGCGGGTGGGCAGGTCCAGCGTGGCGTCGGAGATGTCCACCACCACGCGGGGCGGGCCGGGGAGCGCGAAGTCCGTCCAGGCGGCCTGGCCGCCGGCGATCTCCACCGTGAGCTCGGTGCGGCCGCCGCGCGCCTCCAGGCGCAGGGCGGCCACGCTGCCGGACGGGGCCGCGGCCGGGGCGGTGCCCGCGCCCAGCAGCGCGGGAAGCAGGAGCGCCAGGGCTGCGCTGCGAACGTTCATCTTGGACCTCATCGTCGGTTTCACCGTTCTCACGGCCGGCGGCCGCCGGGGGCGGCGGGGGCCGGGGCCGGCGCCGGCGGCACGGCCGGCACCCCGGGGAGCTGTACCGCGGGCGCGCCGGCCGCCGGGGCCGGCGGCCCGCCCGTCTGCACCGGGCGGCGCGTGCGCACCAGGTCCAGCGTGTACACGCGGCTCACGCCCAGCTCGTCCTCGCGCACGTCCACGCTGCGGGCGCGGATGGCCAGCAGCGT
>DASTLD010000330.1:0-8148 GCA_035715345.1 Longimicrobium sp. | reverse complement strand
CGCAGGCGGCCATCCGCAAGGGCGCCTTCGACCAGGACGTGCTCTTCAACGCGTACGACGAGTTCGAGACCATCGGCCGCGAGGTCATCAACGGCCAGTCCTGCTGGAACGTGCGCATGACCGGCGCGGAGACCGGCGAGGTGACGCGCTGCTTCAGCACGGAGACCGGGCTGCAGGTGGCGGCCACGGAGGCCGGGCGCCAGCTCCTGTACGCCGAGTACCGCGAGATCGACGGGCTCAAGTACCCGGCTGTGATGACGGGCACCGTGGAGGGCCAGTCCGTGACCATGACGCTCAAGAGCGTGAGCCACGCCCCGCTGCCGCCGGAGACCTTCGCGCTCCCGGCGGATGTGAAGGCGCTGGTCAACTGAGCGTCTTACGCGCGGAAGTACGGAGTACGAGGTACGAAGTACGAGGTACGGACGGCGCCGCGGCGGCGCCGTCCGATCGATTTCCCGAGGGAGTTGAAGCGATGAAGGCGATGCGGTTCGCGCGCGGGCGGCTGGCGCTCGCGGCGCTGGCGCTGCTGGCGGCGGCCCCGGCGGGCGCGCAGGAGGCGCTGCCGCCGGCGCAGCAGGTGATCGACCGCTACGTGCAGGCCATCGGCGGGCGCGAGAAGGCGCTCAGCTTCCAGTCGCGCACGCTGACGTACCGGATGGACGTGGGCGGCACGGCCATCAGCATGGTCGTCAAGATGCGGCGCCCCAACCTGGGCATCATGTCCATGACGGTGCCGCCCATGACGGAGATCCAGTCCGGCACGGACGGGCAGGTGGTGTGGAGCATCAGCCCCGCCGGCGCGGAGCTGCTGGAGGGCGCGCAGGCGGAGGAGGTGCGCATCCGCACCGCCTTCGACGCGGACGTCCTCTTCGACATCTACCCCACGATGGAGACGGTGGAGCGCGCGGAGCACGGCGGCAGGCCGTGCTGGAAGGTGCGCATGGCCACGGCCGGCGGCACCGAGCTGTTCCGCTGCTTCGACGTGGAGACGGGGCTGATGATCGCCACCACGGCCACGCAGATGGGGATGGAGATCACCGCCGTCTTCGACGAGTACAAGGAGTTCGACGGGCTCAAGTACCCGGCGCGCTCCACGGCCTCCGTGGGGGGCCAGCAGGTGGTCAACACGCTGGTCAACGTCAGCCACGCGGACATCCCGGCGAGCGAGTTCGCGGTGCCGGCGGCCGTCCGTCCCTGAGAGGTTACAGGTTACAGGTTATAGGTTACAGGTTACAGCCTGCCAAAGCCGTTGCCGGCTGTAACCTGTAACCTGTCCCCTGTAACCTGCAGTTCCTGCTGGCTGTAACCTGTAACCTGTCCCCTCTAACCTGCAGTTCCTGCTGGCTGTAACCTGTCCCCTGTAACCTGTAACCTGCAGTTCCCCACTTTCAACGCAGAGAGGCTTCATGCGGAAGATTGGATTCGCGGTGATCGCCGCGGCGGCGCTGGCGGCGGCCCCGGCGGGCGCCCAGGAGATGCCGGACGCGCGCGAGCTGGTGGACCGCTACGTGGAGGCCATCGGCGGACGCGGCGTGGCGCGCAGCTTCGACTCGCGCACGCTCAAGTACCGGATGGAGATCGAGGCGGGCACCGTACACGTGGAGATCCGCATGCGCCGCCCCAACCTGGGCGTCACGCGCATGTCCACGCCCGCGGGCGAGGTGCGCACGGGCACGGATGGCGGCACCGTGTGGGTCATCACCCCCGCCGGAGCGCAGGTGCAGTCCGGCATGCAGGCGGAGGAGGTGCGCATCCGCACCGCCTTCGACGCCGACGTGCTGCTGGACGTCTACCCCACCATGGAGACGGTGGGGCGCGAGCAGTACGGCGGCCGCCCCTGCTGGAAGGTGCGCATGCTGACGGCGGTGACCGGCACCGAGTCCTTCCGCTGCTTCGACGTGGAGACGGGGCTGATCGTGGCCGTGATCGAGACCCGCTCGGGCGTGCCGACCACCGCGGTGGTGGAGGAGTACCGCGAGTTCGACGGGCTCAAGTTCCCCGCCCGCACCGTGGCCACCGGCGGCGGACGCCGCGTGTCGACCACGCTGCTGGAGGTGAGCCACGCGGAGATCCCCCTCTCCGCCTTCGAGGTGCCGGCGGAGGTGCGGGCGCTTCGCCAGTAGTGCGAAAGTGCTAGAGTGCGAAAGTGCTAGAGTGCGAAAGTGCGAGAGTGCGAGAGTGCGAAAGTGCGTGAGTGCGTGAGTGCGTGAGTGCGTGAGTGCGTGAGGGGCGGCGGCCGGATGGCGCCGCCCCCTTCGCATGTTGACACCTGGCGCGGGGAGCGTGCGTAGAGGCGGCGTTCGTGTGATGGAACATCCCAGCCGAGAGGAGACCATGCGCACCGTTCGCAGCCTTGCCGTCCCCTTCGCCGCCGCCCTGCTGGCGGCCGCGCCCGCCGCCGCGCAGGACCTGCCGCCCGCCGCGGAGCTCATCGAGCGGTTCAACCGCGTCAGCGGGGTGACCGGGCTGACCGGCGAGGACCACGGCCACCTGGTCTACGAGATGTCGGTGATGGGGATGACCATGCGCATGGAGAACCGCTGGTCGGGCGGCGACCGGCTGCACGTGCGCATGACCACCCCGTTCGGTGACGTGGCGGAGTTCGGGCGCAACGGGGACGTGTTCTGGGCGGTCGATCCCGACGACGGGCCGCGGCTGCTGACCGAGGAGGAGATGCAGGCGCAGCGGAGCGCCACCAGCCTGGGCGCCAACGTGCTGTCCATGGCCTCCATCCGCAGCGCGGAGACGCTGGAGCGCACGGAGGTCGAGGGCGTGCCCTGCTACCGCATCAAGGTGGTGGACAACTCCGGCGTGGAGGCGGAGCACTGCCTGGCCGTCGACGGCGGGGCACTGGTGTCGTCCACGCTCTGGGCCGCCGCGCGGAGTGGCGGCAGCACGACCACCATCCTGTTCCAGGACTACCGCGACGTCGGCCGCCACAAGGTGCCCGGCCGCCTGGTGATCCGCGCGCAGGGGCAGGAGGTGGTCACCACGCTCACGCATGCCTCCGCCGAGGCGCAGCCGGACTCCGTCTTCGACGTCCCGCCCGCCATCCGCGCGCTGCTCGACGCTGCGCCGCGCCCGTAGCGGCCCCGCGCGGCGCGGATCGGCGGGGCGGCGCTCGCAACGCGGGCGCCGCCCCTTTATCTTTCCACCCGTACACGCCGTACGCCCTCGCCTTCGTACTTCGTACCCCGTACTTCGTACTCCGTACTCGCTTGATCGAGCTTGACGCCCTCTCCAAGCGCTACGGCGACTTCGACGCCGTCCGCGGGCTCACGCTGCGCGTGGCGCCGGGAGAGGTGTACGCGCTGCTGGGGGCCAACGGGGCGGGCAAGACCACGGCGCTGCGCTGCCTGGCCACCCTGCTCAAGCCCACCGGCGGCACCGCGCGCATCGGCGGGTTCGACGTGCGCACGCAGCCGCTGGAGGTGCGCCGCCGCCTGGGGTTCCTGGCCGCGTCCATGGGCCTGTACGCGCGCCTGACCGCCCGCGAGCTGCTGCGCTACTTCGCGCGCCTGCAGGAGGTGCCGCCGGGGCAGGTGGAGGGCAGGGTGGACGAGGTGGTGGAGCGCTTCGGCATCGCCCCCTTCGCGGACCGGCTGTGCGGGCGCCTGTCCACCGGCCAGCGCCAGCGCGTCAGCGTGGCCCGCGCCGTGGTGCACGATCCCCCCGCGCTGGTGCTGGACGAGCCCACGCTGGGGCTGGACGTGCTGAGCGGCGAGGCCATCTACGCCTTCGTGGCCGCCGCCCGCGAGCGCGGCCGCGCCGTCCTCTTCTCCACCCACCAGATGGACGAGGTGGAGCTGCTGGCGGACCGGGTGGGCATCATCGCCGCGGGGCGGATGGTGGAGGAGGGCACCACGGCGGAGATCGTGGCCCGCAGCGGCGAGCCCAGCCTGGCGCGCGCCTTTCTCCGCATCGCGCGGGAGGCGGCATGATGCGCTGGAGCGCCGCGTGGACCGTGCTGCGCAAGGAGCTGCGCGAGACGCTGCGCGACCGCCGCACGATGGTGATGATGGTCGTGGTCCCCACGCTGCTCTACCCGGCCATCCTGGTCTTCATGGAGCAGCTCGCGCTCTTCGGCCAGCGCCAGCTCACGGCGGAGCCGGCGGCTGTCGCGGTGGCCGGGGCGGAGCCGCCGCTGGTGGCCTTCCTGGCCCGCGACAGCGCCATCCGCGTGCTCCCCGCGGACAGCGCCACCCCCGCCGCCGTGCGGGACGGCGCGGCGGAGGCGGCGGTCGTCCTGTCCCCGGCGCGCGACCCGGCGGCGCCGCGCGAGGTGCGCGTGCTGTTCGACGCCACCAGCGACCGCAGCCGCCGCGCGCAGGAGGTGGCCCGCGACCGCCTGGACGCGTGGGGCGACACCCTGCTGGCGCAGCGGCTGCGCGGCGCGGGCCTCCCGGAGTCCGTCGCGCGGCCGCTGGCGGTGGCGGACTCGTCGGTGGCCACGGCGGAGCAGGCGGGCGGCTACGCGCTGGGCCGCTTCCTGCCGCTGATCCTGGTGATGATGACGCTGCTGGGCGCCTTCTACCCCGCCATCGACCTGGCGGCGGGCGAGAAGGAGCGCGGCACGCTGGAGACGCTGCTGACCGCGCCGGTGCCCGCGCGCGAGATCGTGGCCGGCAAGTTCGCCGCGGTGGCGCTCATCGGCCTGGCCGCCGCGTCCGTCAACCTGCTGAGCATGCTGCTGACCTTCCAGTCCGGCGTGTTCCGCTTTGCCCAGGCGGCGGGCATCCGCTTCGCGCTGCCCTGGCACTCCGCGCTGCTGGTGCTGCTGGCGCTGGTGCCGCTCTCCATCCTGTTCGCGGCGGTGTTCCTGGGCATCGCGGTCCGCTCGCAGTCGTTCAAGGAGGCGCAGAACGCGCTGACCCCCGCGCAGCTCGCCAGCACGCTGCCGGTCATCGTGGTCACCCTGCCGGGCATCGACTTCACCCCCGCGCTGGCGATGGTCCCCGTCGTGGGCGTCGCGATGTTCTTCCGCGAGCTGATGACCGGCTCGCCCGCGCTGCTGCCCAGCGTCCTGGCCATCGCGGCGACGGCGGCGTACGCGGCGCTGGCGCTGGGCTTCGCGGCGCGCGCGTTCGGCCGCGAGGAGGTGCTGTTCGGGGGGGGATCGGGCCGCGCGCCCGGCGGCGGCTGGGGAGAGCGGCTGCGCGCCTGGCGCACCGGCGGGCGCGGCGTGCCGCTGCCGGCGGAGGCGCTGGTGTTCATCGCCGTCCTGGCCCTGCTCTACTTTCACCTGGGCGCGCGGCTGCAGGCGGAGTGGGGCGAGCGCGGGCTGCTGGTGTCGCAGTGGGGGCTGCTGGGCCTGGCCGCCGTCGCCTTCGCCACGCTGGGGCCGTACGACGCGCGGAAGACGCTGGCCCTGCGCCCGCCCGCGCCGCGCGCGCTGCTGGCGGCGGTGCTCATCGCCCTGGGCGGCATTCCCCTCGGCTGGCTGATCGGGTGGGTGCAGGTGCGGCTGTTCGCGCCCGACCTGCAGGGCCTGCAGGCGCTGGAGCAGCTGCTGCGCGCCACGGACGCGCAGCGGGCCATGTGGCTGCTGTTCCTGGCCGCGCTGACGCCGGCGGTCTGCGAGGAGCTGGTGTTCCGCGGCGTGCTGCTGCAGTCGCTGGGGCGCGAGCTGCGCCCGTGGCGGGCCATCGCGCTGTCGGCGGCGGTGTTCGGCGCCTTCCACCTGTCGTTCGAGTCGGCGCTGCGCTTCCTGCCCACGCTGTGGATCGGCCTGCTGATGGCCACGGTGGTCTGGCACTCGCGCTCGATTTTCGCGAGTATGGTGATGCACTTCACCAACAACGCGCTGGTGGTGCTGATGCTGTGGAGCCCGCGGCTGCGCGGGCTGGCGCTGGACGGCGAGGACCCGCGGTGGGCGGTGGTGCTGGCCGGGGCCGCGGCGCTGGCCGCCGGGCTGTGGCTGCTGCCGCGCCGGGCGGACGCCGCGGGGCCCGCGGAGGGCGCCCCCGCCGCCGTGCCCGCGCCGGCCTGGGCGGGCCCCCAACCCAACCCCGGAGACGCCTGATGGTTGCCGCCGTCGTCCTGATCCGCGCCGTCCCCGGCGACGTCCCCGCGCTGGCCCGCCGCATCGCGGGAATCGACGGCGTGGCGGAGGTGTACTCCGTCTCCGGCGAGTACGACCTGATCGCCATCCTGCGCGTGCCGGAGTACGAGCGCATCGCGGAGATCGTGACGGAAGAGATCGCCCAGGTGTCGGGGATCGAGCGCACCAACACGCTCACCGCCTTCCGCGTGTACTCCCGGCAGGACCTGGAGCGCGCGTGGGACATGTTCGACTGAGCCCGGTCCGTACGGGCCCGCCCCGGCGGGGGGCGGGTCAGAACCCGGGGTTCCCCGCCGTTTTCCCGTAGGACCGCCGCGCGCGCGGCGGCTTTTTCCCCTCCGCCTCCGGCGTTCCCGGGAGGTGACCATGCGCTCCACCGCACCCTGCCTGCTCGCGGCGCTCCTCCTGCTGCCGGCGGGCCCCGTCCTGGCCCAGAGCACCGTCCACGGCACCCTGGTGGACGCCTCCAGCGGCGCCCGCGTTCCCCGCGCCACCGTGGTGCTTTCCGCCAACCGCGGCCGCTTCCAGACCTCCGTGCAGACGGACGCCGACGGCCGCTTTGCCTTCGAGGACCTGGCCGCCGGGCCCTACCGGCTGCGCGCGGCGCGGGTGGGGTACCGCGAGGTGATCACCGCCGTGCAGCTGGCCCAGGCGGACACCCTGCAGCTCGAGATCCGCATCGGGGTGGGCGCGGTGGCGCTGGAGCCGGTCACCGTGGTGTCGCGCGCGGAGGTGCGCCCCAGCGGGTGGATGCGCGGCTTCCACGACCGCATGGAGCGCGGCGTGGGGCACTTCATCACCCGCGAGGAGGTGGAGCAGCGCCGCCCCGCGCAGGTCACCGACCTGCTGCGGGCCATGCCGGGCATGACCAACCGCATGGGCCGCTGGGGCATCGGCGGGCAGCAGACCACGCAGACGCGCCAGGGGTCCAACTGCATCGTGCAGATCTTCCTGGACGGCATGCTGCTGACCCGCGGCTTCTTCGGCACGCGGCGGTCGGACTTCAACCTCGACGACTACGTGCAGCCGTCGGAGGTGGAGGGCATCGAGATCTACCGCGGCGGGCACGACGTTCCGGCGGAGTTCATGACGCCCAACGCGGGCTGCGGCACCGTCGTGATCTGGACGCGGCGCGGAAGATGAAGGGGCGGGCCCGGTCAGAACGCGCGCTCCGGCGGCGTTCCACGACCGGACGGCGAACGGCCGTCGGCCCGCTCCTATCCTGCCTGGAGGCTGCCGTGCGCACCCCCGGTTTCCATATCCTGGCCCTGCTCCTGGCCCTGGCCGGGGCCGCCCCCGCCGCCGCGCAGACGGTGGTGGCCGGCCGCGTGCTGGACGACGCCGACGTGGCGCCGGTGGCCGGCACCACCGTGGAGCTGCTGGGCCGCGGCGACCGCCCCACCGCCGCCGCGCGCACCGACAGCGCCGGCGGCTTCCATCTCGTGGTGCAGCCCGGGCGCTACCGCATGCGCGTGGGCCGCGTGGGGTACCGCGGCGTGACCACGCAGCAGCTGACGCTGGTGCACCGCGACAGCGTGGAGGTGGAGGTGCGGCTGGACAAGGAGGTGGTGCTGATGTCGCCGCTGACCGTCGTCGGCCGGAAGTACCTGAACCCGCACCTGCAGGGCTTCGAGGAGCGGCGGCGGATGGGGCGCGGGCACTTCATCACCCGCGAGCAGATCGAGGAGCGCAACGCGGGGCGCGTCTCGGACCTGGTGACCTACGCGGCGGGGGTGCGGCTGACGGCGCCGGGGCGGGGCAGCGCGCGCGGGTCGCGCGGGGTGGCGTCCATGCGCGGGGGCGGGCGCTGCTCGGCGCAGATCTTCGTGGACGGCATGCTCATCACCCGGCCGGGGTTCGACCAGAGCCTGGACGACTACGTGGACGCCGAGGACGTGGAGGGCATCGAGATCTACCAGGGCATGCAGGTGCCCGCGGAGTTCCAGGCCCGCGGCAGCGAGTGCGGCACGGTGGTGGTGTGGACGCGCCGCGGCGGCCGCTCCGCGCGCGGGGCCCCGGCCGCCGCCGCGCGCGACACCGCCCCGGAGGGCGGCGCGCCGGTCTGAGGAGGCCTGTTTGCAGGCGGG
>DASTLD010000329.1:0-12607 GCA_035715345.1 Longimicrobium sp. | reverse complement strand
CTCCGCCCACGCGAGGCACCGCGCCGCACGCGCGAATCGGACCTTTGAGCCGGTCGATGCGCACAAGTGGACGCGCGCATGCCGGACCTTTGAGCCGGTCGATGCGTGCAAGTGGGCAGCGACGGCCGCGGATCGGACCTTTGCGGTGGGTGATGCGCACAAGTGGACGCCACATCGGACCTTTCATGTGGTCGGTGTGCGCAACTGGACACCTCCCAGGATTGAGAGCGAAGCCCGCACCGCGCGCGAAACGGCTCCCCCTCTCCCGCTCCGCGGGGGAGGGGGCGGGGGGGGAGGGGGCCTCCGCGTCGCGCGCCATCGCTCGCCCTGTGTACAGCCCCATGCGCCCTGACGCCTGGGTCGCGCGCTGGTGGGCGGGCCGCGCGGGGGCCGCGGGCGCCGTCGCGTCGGTCGCGCTCGCGCCGGTGGAGGGGCTGTTCCGCGCGGCCGCCGCGGCACGCAACGCGGCGTTCGACCGGGGGTGGATGCGCGCGGAGCGGGTGCCGGTCCCGGTAATCAGCATCGGCAACCTGGCCGTCGGCGGGGCGGGGAAGACCCCGTTCGCGGCCTGGATCGCGGCGCGGCTGCTGGCGTGGGGCCGCAAGCCGGCCATCGCCCTGCGCGGCTACGGCCAGGACGAGGTGATCCTGCACCGCGAGCTGAATCCCACCATCCCCGTCTTCTCCGCGGCGCGGCGGGTGGAGGCGGCGCGCGCGGCCATCGCGACGGGGTGCGACGCGGTGGTGCTCGACGACGGCTTTCAGCACCGGTCGCTGGCGCGCGACCTGGACATCGTCCTCGTCGCCGTCGAATCGTGGTCCCCGCGGCCGCGCCTGCTGCCGCGCGGGCCCTGGCGCGAGGGACCGGGGGCGCTCGCGCGCGCGGACGTGGTCGTGCTGACGCGCAAGACGGCACCCCTCGCGCGGGCGGAGGAGGTGGCGGCGGAACTGGGGCGGATGCATCCCGGCAAACCCATCGCCCTCTGCGCCCTGGAGACGGCACCGGGGCTGCGGATGCTGCACAGCGGCGGGCTGGAGGTGGATGCGGGGATGATGCGCGGGCACTCCGTGGTCGCCGTCGCCGCGCTCGCGACGCCGGGGCCGTTCATCGCGCAGGTGCGAGCGATGGCCGCGGAGGTGGACGCGGCGCTCTTCCGAGACCATCATGCGTTCACCCGCGACGACGCGATCGCCCTGGTGCAGCGTGCCGCCGGCCGCCCCATCCTCATGACCCGCAAGGATGCCGTGAAGCTCCGCGAGCTGATTCCCGCCGGCACGGACGCCTACGTCGTGGAGCAGCGCGTCGTGCTCGAGCGCGGGGGCGAGGCGCTGGATGCGGCGCTGCGGGCGGCGCTGGAGGCGCGCGGATGATCCGGGCGGACGTGGTGGTGGTGGGGAGCGGCATCGCGGGGCTGTCGTTCGCGCTCAAGGTGGCGAAGTACGGCAGTGTGGTGATGGTGACCAAGAAGGACCGCCCCGAATCCAGCACCAACTACGCGCAGGGCGGCATCGCGGCCGTGTTCGGGCAGGACGACTCGCCGGACCTGCACATGGAGGACACGCTGGTGGCCGGAGCGGGCCTCTGCCACCCGGACGCCGTTCGCGTGCTGGTGCAGGAGGGCACGCAACGCGTGCGCGAGCTGATCGACCTGGGCGTGCACTTCACGCGGCAGGGGCAGGACCTGTCGCTGGGGCTGGAAGGCGGCCACTCGCGCCGCCGCATCGTCCGTGCGGACGACCTGACCGGGCGCGAGATCGAGCGCGCGCTGCTGACCGCCGCCGCGGAGACGGGCAACGTCCGCATCTTCGAGAACCACGCGGCCGTGGACCTGCTGACCGCCACCGACCCCGGCACGCTGGGCGAGCGCTGCTGCGGCGTCCTGGTGCTGGACGCGGAGACGGGGGAGATGATCCCCATCCTGGCGCGCGCGGTCCTGCTGGCCACGGGCGGCTGCGGCCAGGTCTATCGCCACACCACCAATCCCTCCATCGCGACGGGGGACGGGGTGGCGATGGCCTACCGCGCGGGCGCCAAGGTGGCCAACATGGAGTTCATCCAGTTCCATCCCACGGCGCTGTATCCCGCCAGCGAGCGCAGCTTCCTGATCTCCGAGGCGGTCCGCGGCGAGGGCGCAGTGCTGCGCCGCCGCGACGGCAGCACGTTCATGGAGGCCTATCACCCCCTCGCCTCGCTGGCCCCGCGCGACGTGGTGGCGCGCGCCATCGATCGCGAGATGAAGCTGACCGGAGACCCGCACGTGCTGCTGGACTGCTCCGCCATCCCCGCGCACGAGGTGCGGGAGCGCTTTCCCAACATCCTGCGCGAGACGGCGGCGCGGGGCATCGACATGCTGCGCGACCCGCTGCCGGTGGTGCCCGCGGCGCACTACCTGTGCGGCGGCGTGCTGACGGACACCGACGGCCGCAGCTCCGTGCCCGGCCTGTACGCCGCGGGCGAGACGGCGTGCACCGGCGTGCACGGCGCCAACCGGCTGGCGTCCAACTCGCTGCTGGAGGCGGTGGTGTTCGCGCACCGCGCGGCGGAGCGGCTGGGCCCGCAGCTCTCCGTGACGCGGCCGCTGGAGCCGGAGACGCTGCCTGCACCGTCGGGAGTCCGCGAGCCCGAGGGCGTCCTGCTGGTGCACGACCGCGACGAGATCCGCGGGGTGATGTGGGACCTGGTGGGGATCGTGCGCTCGGACGAGCGGCTGGCGGTGGCGGAGGGGCGGCTGCGGCAGATCGCGCTGCACGTGAACGGCGTGTGGGCCGAGTCGCGGCCCACGCCGGAGCTGGTGGAGCTGCGCAACCTGATCCAGAGCGCGCTGCTGGTGGTGCGCTGCGCCATCCGCCGCAAGGAGAGCCGCGGCCTGCACTACAACGTCGACCACCCCTACCGCGACAACGAGCACTGCCTCCGCGACACCATCGTGGTGAGGTAGGTTTAGCATTTACGTGTAGCTGCCCGCTCGTTATCGTAGAAGCGTAACCTTGAAACCCAGTGAGCGGCGTATGGCGACTCTCGAAGAAGAAGTAGAATCGGCTGCGATGCAGTTGCCGCGGTCTTCCCGCGCCAGGCTCGCGGAGAAGCTCCTGGGCAGCCTCGATGAAGAGGACGAAATCGAGGCTGCCTGGAACGAGGAGATTGAGCGCCGGGTGCGTGAGATCGACTCTGGCCAGGTGAAACTGATCCCCGGCAGGCAGGCGATGGCTGAGTTGCGTGCACGCATCCGGCGGTGAACGACGGCTTCCATTACCACCCGGCGGCTCTCGCTGAAGTCGACGAAGCCACCGAGTACTATCGTGAGGAATCGCCTGGGTTAGCCGAGCGGTTCCTCGACTTTTTAGACCGCGCGATCGATCTCATCGTCGCAGAGCCGATGATTGGCTATCCTGTGCGCGGTGGCTGCCGGCGCAAAAACTTCACCCGGTTCCCGTATGCGTTGATCTACCGGATCATGGGTGATGAAGAGATCGAAATCGTTGCGCGGTGATGCATCAGCATCGGCGCCCGAACTACTGGCTCCGGCGCGTCAGGTGAAGGTAGCCGTCGTCGCGGTGGGAAAGGCGAAGGGCGCCGTGGGCGAGGCTGTCGGCACTCGCCGTTAGCCGGCGCCCTGCCCTGCGGAGCGGGCGCGCTGCTGGTGGTGCGCTGCGCTATCCGCCGCAAGGAGAGCCGCGGCCTGCACTACAACGTCGACCACCCCTACCGCGACAACGAACACTGCCTCCGCGACACCATCGTGGTGAGGTGAGGAATGATGAAAAAGCTTCGGGTTTACGTCGATACGTCCGTAATCGGTGGGTGCCTGGACCGCGAGTTCGAGGTATTCTCGAATCGTCTGATTGCACGTGCGGTTGCCGGGGAGATCGTGCTTGTCATCTCCAACCACACGATCATCGAGCTTGCGGACGCTCCCGAAGCGGTTCGCTCGGTACTCGACGAGCTCCCGCCTGCCTCGATGGAGGAGGTTGTACTGTCGCCGGAGGCGGTGGCCCTGTCGGAGGCATATATTGATGCGGGGGTGATCGGAGCGCGCATGCGCGCGGATGCGCGGCACATCGCAGTCGCGACGGTGTTCGCGTGCGACGTGCTCGTGAGCTGGAACTTCAAGCACATCGTCAACCTGCAGCGGATGCACGGGTATAATTCCGTGAACCTGAGGGAAGGGTACTCTCTTCTCGAAATTCGCACTCCACGGGAGCTGACGAACGATGGCTACTAACGAGGAGAAGAAGTTCGACGCCGTCCGCCTGATGCGCGAGCTGCGGGACAAGATCTCTCGCGATCTCGAAGGTATGAGCTACGAGGAAGAGTTGGCCTACCTTCGCCAGGGCCGGGAGAGGTATCTCGCGAAGAAGGAGTCGAAGCGTCGTGGGGAGGCGGCGTAGGGGGGTAGATCAGGTGATGCTTTCTCTACGCCGCCGCAGATGAAAGTCGCGGTCGTCGCGGTAGGGAAGGCGAAGGGCGCCGTGGGCGAGGCCATCGGGGAGTACGAGGCCCGCGCGCGGCGCTACTTTGCGTTCGAATCGCACGAGGTCAGGGAGGAGCAGTACCGGGGCCGTGGCGATGCCACCCGCGTGCGCGACGAGGAGGGCCGGCGGCTGCTGGCGCGCGTGCCGGCCGGCGCGGACGTGGTGGCGCTGCACGAGACGGGTCGCGCGTGGGACTCGCCGAAGCTGGCGGCGTACCTGGCGGAGCTGGGGGTGCGCGCCAGCCCCGGCGTGGCGTTCCTGATCGGCGGGGCGTACGGGCTCTCGGACGAGATCCTGGCGCGCGCCAGCCACGTCGTTGCACTCGGCGCGTTCACGCTGCCGCACGAGCTTGCCCGGCTGGTCCTGACGGAGCAGCTTTACCGCGCCGGCACGCTCAACCGCGGCGAGCCGTACCACAAAGCCAGGGAAGCATGACCGGGGTGGACAGCGACGGATTCGCGAGGGCGGGGGAGACGGCGTGACGCTGCGCATCGATGTGGGGCCGCTCTCCGGCTCGCGCCTGCTGGAAGACTACCTCGCCGGCTCTCCGCGAGCCGGCGCGTTCTTCTCCCATAGCCCGTACGACCTGCGTGCCTTCCGCGAGAAGCTGGCGGAGGTGGGCGGGCGCTTCGGGCGCGCGGAGCGGGAGACGGCGGCCGCGGCCGTGCATCTCACCTCCCCGCGGGCGGCGGAGCGGCTGGCGCGCTTCGTGGAGCAGGGCGGGGCGATGGTGACGACCGGCCAGCAGGCGGGGCTGTTCACCGGGCCCATGTACACCATCCACAAGATTCTCACCGCGGTGCGCCTGGCCGAGGCGCTGGAGCGCGAGCTGGGCGTGATCGTGCTGCCCGTGTTCTGGACCGCCTCCGAGGACCACGACTTCGAGGAGGCCAGCCACACCTACGCCGTCGACGGCGTAGGGCGGCTCCAGCATTTCGCCGTCACGCCGACCGATCCGCGCCGCGTGCCGATGAGCGAGATGCGGCTGGGGGCGGAAGTTGACGACGTGTTAACACGCTTCCGGGAATGCGTTGCCCTGGAAGGGGATGCGAGTTCCGATCTCACAGCCGTTCTAGCCGCGTACCGGCCGGGGAACACGGTGGCGGGAGCCTTCCGCGAGACCATCGCGCGCCTGTTCGACGGGTGGGACCTGCTGCTGACGGACGCGGCGGACCCGGCGCTCAAGCGGGCCTCCGCGCCGGTGCTGCTGCGCGAGCTGGAGAACGCGGCGGAGCACGAGCGCCTGGTGCGGCGGCGGACGGAGGAGCTGGAGGCGGCGGGATACTCCGGCCAGGTGAAGGTGCTGTCCGGCGCCACCAACGTCTTCTACCACGGCCCGGCCGGCCGCGAGCGCCTGGCCCGCGCGGGCGACGGGCTGCTGGCCCGCGAGGCGCGCCAGCGCTTCACGCGCGAGGAGATCGGCGCGCGGCTGCGCGACGAGCCCGCGTCGCTGAGCCCCAACGTGTTCCTGCGGCCGGTGGTGGAATCGTCCGTGTTCCCCACGCTGGCGTACGTGGGCGGGCCGGCGGAGGTCGCCTACTTCGCACAGGTGGCGCCGCTGTTCGAGGCGTACGGCATCCAGCCGCCCATCGCCTATCCCCGCTTTTCGGCGACGCTGGTTCCCGCGGAGGTGGAGGCGAAGGCGGCGGAGCTGGGGCTGGACGAGGAGGAGCTGCGCCGTCCGGAGCACGAGCTGGCCTCGCTGCTCGCCGAGCGGCGGCTGCCCGCGGAGGTCCGCGCGCGGGCGGAGGAGCTGCGCGCGGCGCTGGTGGACGGCTTCGGGCGGCTGATGGAGGCGGCGGGGGAGATCGACGCCAACCTGCACGGGACCATCGGCGCGCGGCGCAACCACGCGCTGCTCCAGGCCGCGGCCGCGGAGCGGAAGGTCCTGGCGCACTGGAAGAAGCGCGACCCCGCCATCGCCCGCGACCTGCCGCGGGTGCGCAACCACCTGGCGCCGCTGGGAGAGCCGCAGGAGCGCGTGCTCAACCTCCTCCCGTTCCTGGCCCGCCAGCCCACGCTGCTGCACGACCTGGCCGCGAGGATGGAGGTCCGCTTCGCCGGCGGCGAGCCGCCGCCGGGGGAGGCGGAGGCGCCGGAGGCTGGCGCGGTCCATGCACCCGCCGCGACGCCGATCTCCTGAACGCACCGCCCGCCCGGAGCCGCCGGGCGGGCGTTCTTCCACCCGGGCGCCATGAGCAACCCCGCGGACCCCGACCGTACGCTGCCGTACCCCGAATCGCCCGCGCAGCCGGTGCCGCCGGAGCCGGACGACCCGGAGGCCAAGTCCGTCGCGGAGGAGCCGGCGCGGGCGGCGCCCAGCAGCGCGCGGTCGTCGGCGCTGGTGGCGGCGGGCATCCTGCTCAGCCGCATCGCGGGGCTGGTGCGGGCGCGCGTGTTCGCGGGCTTCTTCGGCACCTCGCCGTTCGCGGACGTGTTCAACGCGGGCATGCGCATGCCCAACGTCCTGCAGAACATGCTGGGCGAGGGCACCCTGAGCGCGTCGTTCATCCCCGTCTACTCGGAGCTGCTGCACGAGGGGAAGAAGGAGGAGGCCGGGCGCGTGGCCGGCGCCATCTTCGCGCTCCTGTTTGCCGTGGCGGGGGCGCTGGCGCTGATCGGCGTGGCCCTGGCGCCGATCCTGGTGCCGGTGTTCGTGCCCGGGTTCGACGAGCAGCGGCGCGAGCTGACCATCGAGATCACCCGCATCCTCTTTCCGATGACGGCGATCCTGGTGCTCAGCGCCTGGTCGCTCGGCATCCTCAACAGCCACCGCCAGTTCTTTCTTCCCTACGTGGCGCCCGTGTTCTGGAACGGGGCCATGATCGCCACGCTGCTGATGTTCGGGCGGGGGATGGCGCTGGACCGGCTGGTGGTGGCCATGGCCTGGGGCGCGCTCGTCGGCGGCTTCCTGCAGTTCGCGGTGCAGCTCCCGGGCGTGCTGCGGCTGGAGCGCTCGCTCAAGCTGAGCTGGGGCACGCGCCTGCAGGGCGTGCGCGACGCGGTGCGCAACGCCGGCCCCGCGGTGATGGGGCGCGGCGTGGTGCAGATCAGCGGCTACGTGGACGTGGTGCTGGCGTCGTTCCTGGCGACGGGCGCGGTGGCGACGCTGCAGTACGCGCAGATGCTCTACCTGCTGCCCATCAGCCTGTTCGGCATGTCCGTGGCCGCGGCGGAGCTGCCGGAGCTGTCGCGGCAGCGCGGCGGCGCGGGCGGCGACGAGATCCTGCGCCAGCGTGCGTCCGGCGGGCTGGAGCGCATCGCCTTCTACGTCATCCCCTCCTTCGTCGCCTTCGTGGCGCTGGGCGACATGGTGGTGGGCGGCCTGTACCAGAGCGGCGAGTTCGGCCGCGGCGACACCCTCGTCGTCACCGCCACGCTGGCGGCCTTCGCGGTGGGGCTGCTGGCCACCACGGCGTCGCGCATGCTGTCGTCCACGTTCTTTGCGCTGCGCGACACGCGGACGCCGGCGCGCTACGCCATGCTGCGCGTGGTGCTTTCCATCGTGCTCGCCATCGTGCTGATGCTGCAGTTCGAGGGGATCACGCTGGGCAAGCTGGACGTGACCATCCCCGGCGGCCTGTTCTCCGACCTGCGCCTGGGCGGGCAGCCGCTGGGGCCGGTGGGGCTGGCGCTGGGCGGGGGCATCGCGGCGTGGGTGGAGTGGGCGCTGCTCAAGCGCGCGCTGCACCGGCGCATCGGCAAGGTCGGCGGCCGCGTGCCGCACCTGGTGCGCATGTTCGCGGCCGCGGCGGCGGGCGCGGCGGCCGCGTGGGGCGTGCGCCTGCTGCTGCCGGACGACCTGATGCCGCTGGTGGCCGCGGTGTTCGTGCTCGGGACGTACGGCGTGGTCTACTTCGCGATGGCCGGCTTCTTCGGCCTGGAGCAGTCCGACGCCATCTTCCGGCGCGTCAAGGGCTTGCTGCGGCGGGGCTGACCGGATCGGCGGGATTGGTGTATCATCCGGGCGATCCGGAACAGCCAGCCGAGACACCGAATGTCCGTCCTCACGCAGCTCGAAGCCAAGCTCAAGCACATCTCCACCAAGCCCGGCGTCTACCTGATGAAGGACGCCGAGGGCACCATCCTGTACGTGGGCAAGGCCAAGAGCCTGCGCCCGCGCGTGCGCTCGTACTTCCAGGGCGGGGCCCAGCACGGCATCAAGACGCGCGAGATGGTGCGCCGCGTGGCGGATGTGGACACCATCGTGGTGCGCAGCGAGCCGGAGGCGCTGATCCTGGAGAACAACCTGATCAAGGAGCACCGCCCCCGCTTCAACATCAACCTGCGCGACGACAAGACCTACCCGTACATCAAGGTCACGGCGGAGATCTTTCCACGCGTGTTCGTGACGCGGCGGCTGGTCAAGGACGGCGGGCGCTACTTCGGGCCGTACACGGACGTGCGGCGCATGCGGCAGAGCCTGGAGCTGGTCAAGAAGCTGTACACGGTGCGCTCCTGCCACTACGACCTGCCGAAGGAGGTGCCGGCGCGGCCGTGCCTGGACTACCACATCGGGCGATGCAAGGCGCCGTGCGTGGCCTTCCAGTCCGCCGAGGAGTACCGGGAGATGGTGGACGAGATCTCCGCGGTGCTCAGCGGCAACACGCGCCTGGCCGCCGCGCGCCTGCGCGAGGAGATGAAGGCCGCGGCGGCGGCGATGCAGTTCGAGCGCGCGGCGGAGCTGCGCGACTCCATCACCCAGCTCGACAGCCTGGAGCGGCGGCAGCAGATCGTCGACGTGTCCGGCAGCGACCGCGACATCGTGGGCTTCGCCCGCGACGGGGCGGAGGGGTGCGGCGTGGTGCTGCAGATCCGCGAGGGCAAGCTGCTGGGCCGCGAGGCGCAGTTCCTGGCCAACCTGGGCGACGAGACGGACGAGGCGGCGCTCTCCGCCTTCGTGACGCGCGTCTACACGGAGCGCGTGACCCGCGACCCGGAGTCCATGCCGCCGGAGGTCTTCTTCCCGGCGGACTTCGAGGACCGCGGGGTGCTGGAGGAGCTGCTGCGCGAGACGGTGGGGCGCGCGGTGCGGCTGCACGTGCCGCAGCGCGGCGGCAAGGTGCAGCTCGTGGAGCTGGCCGCGCAGAACGCGCGGCACCTGCTGGAGGAGCGCAAGCTGCTGGGCAACGCGGCGGCGGAGCGCGCGCCGGACGCGCTGTACGAGCTGCAGGAGGTGCTGGAGCTGGCGCTGGTGCCGCGCACGCTGGTGTGCTTCGACATCTCGCACACGCAGGGCAGCGAGGTGGTGGCGTCCGCGGTGTTCTTCGAGAACGGCGAGCCCGCCAAGGGCGAGTACCGCAAGTTCCGGATCCGCGGCGAGTGGGGCAACGACGACTTCGCCAGCATGCACGAGGTGGTGACGCGCTGGTTCCGCCGCCGCATCGAGGAGGGCAAGCCGCTGCCGGACCTGGCGGTCATCGACGGCGGCAAGGGGCAGCTCGGCGCCGCCATGAAGGCCATGGGGGAGATGGAGCTGCCGCAGCAGGCCATGATCGGCCTGGCCAAGAAGGAGGAGGAGGTCTTCCTCCCCGGCCGCTCGGACAGCGTCCGCCTGCCGCGCCGCAGCCCGGCGCTGCGCCTGCTGCAGCGCCTGCGCGACGAGGCGCACCGCTTCGCGATCACCTACAACCGCAAGCTGCGCACGAAGCGCACGATCCGCTCGGAGCTGTCGACCATCCCCGGCGTGGGCCCCGCGCGGCAGAAGGCCCTGCTGGCGCGCTTCGGCTCGCTGCGCGCGGTGGGCCAGGCCTCCGAGCAGGAGATCGCCGCCGTGCCCGGGTTCGGCCCCGCGCTCGCGCGGGTGGTGCTGGAGCACGTCCGCGCCAACTGAGCAGGGAATAGGGAATAGGGATTAGGGAATAGGGGACGACGCGAGGATCCCTGGCCCGGCCTCCCGCAGTTCTCCGCGTCCTCTGCGGCTCCGCGTGAGTCCCGCAGTTCGCCGTTCCCCGGGACCCGCGAGAGCCGAAACACCGGTTCGAACGCGCGTTTCGTTTACATCCCGCGGATACAATTGTACTTTGCGCCCGCGCCGCACTGCCGCGGGCGCCGCCGCATGGAGCCGCAGGGGTCGTGTTCACCGGGATCGTGGAAGAGGTGGGGACCCTGGCGGCGGTGGAGCCGGAGGGCAACGGCGTGGTCCTGACCGTGCGCGCGTCGCTGGTGCTGGACGGCCTGGGCCTGGGCGACAGCGTCTCCATCGACGGCGCCTGCCAGACGGTGACCCGCCTGCTGGACGGCGGCTTCACGGTGCAGGCGGCGGCCATGACGCTGGGCCGCACCACCTTCGGCGAGTTCGCGCCCGGCCGCCGCGTCAACCTGGAGCGCGCGCTGGCGCTCGGCGCGCGGCTGGGCGGCCACATCGTGACGGGCCACGTGGACGGCGTCGGCCGCGTGGTGCGCATCCGGCCGCAGCAGGAGCAGACGCTGATCGACTTCACGCTCCCCGAGGTCGTCGCGGAGGTGACGGTGCTGCACGGGTCCGTCACGCTGAACGGCATCAGCCTGACGGTCAACGACCTGCCGGAGCCGGGCGTCTGCCAGGTGTCCGTCATCCCCTACACGCGCGAGCACACCACCATCGGCGGCCTGCGCGAGGGCGACGCGGTCAACGTGGAGGGCGACACCATCGGCAAGTACGTCCGCCACCTGCTGGGCGCCCCCGCCCGCGCCACGGAGGGCGACACCGGCGCCCGCGAGCAGGTGCTGCGCGGCTGGGGATACGCGTGATCCGCATCACGATCGCCGCGGCGCTGGCGCTCGCGGCGTGCGGCGGGGCGGACGACCGGCGGGTGATCGGCGACGAGGCGGGGCCCCGGCTGCATCCCGCGTCCGCGGCGGATTCCACGCCGGGCGCGGTGGACAGCCTGCTCCGCGCGGCGCAGGCGGAGTCCGGCGGGGTGATGGGCGTCACGGCCGTGCACCTGGAGACGGGCCGGCGCATCTCGCTGAACCGCGCCGAGCGCTTCCCGATGGCCAGCGTCTTCAAGGTGGCCGTCGCCACCGCGGTGCTGGAGCGCGTGCAGGCGGGTGGGCTGCGGCTGGACGACTCGCTGGAGGTGGCGCCGCGGCACCATCGCCCCACGTCGCCGACGGTGCTGCAGGCGGTGGGGCCCGACGGCGGGCGCATGACCATCCGCGCGCTGATGCGCGCCATGCTGGCCGTGAGCGACAACACCGCGACGGACGTGCTGCTGGAGCGCATCGGTGGGCCGGAAGCGGTGATGCGGCACCTGCGCGAGCGCGGCATCAACGGGATGCGCGTGGACCGCACCGAGGCGCAGATGCACTGGGACGCGTACGGCGCCGCGGATCCACCGCCCGAGGCGGAGTGGACGCTGCAGGCCTTCGAGCGGGCGCAGCGGGCACGCACCCCGGCCGCGCGCGACTCCATCTTCCGCGCCCACGCCGACGATCCCCGCGACACCGCCACGCCGGACGCCACCGTCCACCTGCTCTACCAGGTGCACCACGCGCAGGCGGTGTCGCCGGAGCACCGCGCCTGGCTGCTGGGGGTGATGGCGGACTCGCCGACGGGCCCGGAGCGGCTCAAGGGGATGCTGCCGCCCGGGACGGTGGTGGCGCACAAGACGGGGACCGCCGGGCGGTCCGTGAACGACGTGGGCATCGTGACGCTGCCGGAAGGGCGCGGGCACGTGGCCATCGCGGTGTACGTGAAGGGGTCGCCGCGCGAGACGGCGGCCGTGGAGGGGTCCATCGCCCGCGCGGCGCGCGCGGCGTACGACCATTTCGTGCAGGCGGCCGCGGAGGGCGGCCGATGACACACGTCAATGGCGGGGGATAACATGCCGTTCGACCGCATCGAGGACGCCATCCTGGACATCCGCGAGGGCAGGATGGTCATCGTCGCCGACGACGAGGACCGCGAGAACGAGGGCGACCTGGTCTGCGCCGCGTCCGCCGTGACGCCGGACATCATCAACTTCATGGCCACGCACGGCCGCGGGCTCATCTGCCTGGCCATGACGCAGGAGCGCGCGGACGAGCTGGACCTGCGCCCCATGAGCGAGCTGAACACGGAGGCGCAGGGCACCGCCTTCACCGTCTCCGTGGACGCGGCCGCGCGGCACGGCGTGACCACCGGCATCAGCGCCTGGGACCGCGCCAAGACC
>DASTLD010000328.1:0-10892 GCA_035715345.1 Longimicrobium sp. | reverse complement strand
CGGGGATGACGCGGACCGGCTCCACGCTCCCCGCGAGCGGGCCGCGCAGCAGCGTTTCGCACTCGCTCTCGGCGGGGTCGATGCGGACCAGCTCGAGCGGGGCGCCCTCCACGTGCTGCCACACCTCGTCGGAGTGCACGCGGTGCCACCGGCTCTGGTGCCCGTCCGCCAGGAGGAAGTAGATGACGGTGAGCGCGCTCCGGGCCGGGCGGCGGTCCTGCGGCTGCACCGCCGCGGGGGAGCGATAGATCTCGCGGTAGGCCCCGCCCTCCGGGTGCGCCTGCATGCCCAGCGCCCGCACCAGCTCCGCCGCTCGCCTGTGCATCCCGTCCTCCCGCGTGCTGTCGTCCCCTCGTCCGCAGCAAAAAGATAGATCGCGCGGGCCCCGCGCAAAATGATCCTCACGCAGAGACGCAGAGGGCGCAGAGAACCGCATGAGGAATATGCCGATTCCCGCCCAATGCGCGGATCTTCGCCCTCTCCCACGCAGTTTGTGGGAGAGGGACAGCGTGCCCCGCGGACGCGACGACAGTCGCGCGCTGCGGGGCACGCAGGGTGAGGGCCGGCCCTGCAATGAAGTGAGCAGAGTAAACAACAACTATTACACTGTTGCCACCCTCGCCACTCCGTCAACATTGCCGCGTAAGCAGCTCACCCACATAGACTTAGATCGCAAATAAACAGCCCCAGGCGCTATCTTGTTTCGGCTATTATTCGGTATTAGACTTGCTCATCGAAATCCGCCATCGCGCGAACCGCTGTATCGTCATCTGTCCAATGCCGGACCATGAGCGCCGCCCCCGACCTGAGCCTGCTGCGCGCCGCGCTGGAAACGCGCTTCGGCGGCGCCATCGTCCCGCTGCCGGGGCAGGCGCCGGAGCGCGCGCGGCCGGGGTTCCGCACGGGCATCGCGGCGGTGGACGCGCTGCTGCCGCACGGCGTGGCGCGGCGCGAGCTGACGCTGTGGACCGGCGAGGCCTGCGGCGGCCGCACCGCCGCTCTGCGGCTGCTGGTGGAGGCCGCTTGCCGGCAGACGCTGGTGGCGCTGGTGGACGCCACCCGCACGCTGGACCCGGCCGCGTGGTGCGGCCCGGACGGGCGCTCCGCGGCGGGGCTGTGGGTGGCGCGGCCGCCGGCCTCCGCGCCGGCGGAGGAGGGAGGGTGGGTGGCGGAGGCGCTGCTGCGCACGGGCGCGTTCGGCCTGGTGGTGCTGGACGGCCCCGCGCCGGAGCCGGTGGACGCGCACCGGCTGCGCGCCCTGGCCCGCGAGACGGACGCCGCGCTGCTGGTGGTGGCCACGGGCGCGGCGCCGCAGTGGAAGGCGGACGCGCGGCTGGAGTTCACGCGCGCGGCCTCCGCGCGGCCGGGGCTGGCCGCCGGCGCCCGCTTCCGCCGCCCCTCCGGCGTGCGCGCCGCGCGCGGCTGGGGCGCCCGTGCGGGCGAGCGGCAGGTGGAGCTCGTCCATGAGCCGCCGCATCGCCTGCATCCGCATTCCGTGCCCGACCGGCGCCCCCGCGCCCGGCCCTGAGGCGCGCGCCGCCCTGGCCGGCGCGCTGCTGGCCGCCGCGCCGCGCGTGACCCCCGTGGCCGGCCACCCCCACGCCTGGTGGGCGGACGCCACGGGCATGCAGCGCCTGGGCGGCGAGGAGGCCGCCGCGCGGCGCCTGGTGCAGGCGGCGGAGCGGGCCGGCTTCGGCGGCGCGCGCGCGGGCGTGGGCGCGTCGTGCATCGTGGCCGCCGCCGCCGCCCGCGAGCGCGCCCACCCCGTGCGCGTGGTGCCGCCCGGGCGCGAGGCCGCCTACCTGCGCCGCCGCTCGCTGGGCCTGCTGCCGCTGCCGTCCGGCCTGCGCCAGTCGCTGTCCATCCTGGGCCTGCGCACCTGCGGCGAGCTGGCCGCGCTGCCGCCCGCGGAGGTGGAGCTGCGCTTCGGGGCGGAGGGGCTGCGGGCGTGGCGCCTGGCCGCCGGCGACGACGCGCGCTGGCCCTTCCGCCCTCCTCCCCCGGAGGGCGCCGCGGCGGAGGCGGACTTCGAGCCGGCCATCACCGGCACGGAGCCGCTGCGCTTCGTGCTGGGCGGGCTGATCGACGCGGTCACCGCGCAGCTCGCGCGGCGCCAGCGCATTCCCGCGGCGCTGCGGCTGGTGCTGCGCGTGGAGGACGCGGGCGACGACGCGCGCGAGGTGCGCCCCGCCCGCCCCACCGCCGACCCGCGCGTGCTGGGCGACCTGTGCCGGCGCGCGGTGGAAGCCCGCCCCCCCGCCGGGCCGGTGCGCGGCGTGGCGCTGCTGGCGGAGCGCGACGCCGCGCCGCGCGCGGACCAGCTCGACGCCTTCCAGGCCCCCGCCCCGGACCCCGGCGCCCTGCACGCCGCGCTGCTCCCCGTCTTTGCCCGCTGGGGCGACGGTGCGCTGAGCCGGGCCGTGCTGCACGGCGCCCACCTGCCCGGCGAGCGCGGCGCCTGGGAGCCGCTGGGCACGGACGGCATCGCCGCCTTTGCCGCCACCCGTCCGGCGGGGGAGGAGGCGGACCCCGGCATCGCCTTCCGCAACACGCTGCCGCTGTGCCTGCGCCGCCTGCCGGAGCCCGCCCCCGTGGCCGTCCGCGAGGGCGAGGGGAGGCGTCCGCTACAGGTGGAGTGGGGCGCGTCCGCGAAACCGTTTTCGGGAACCGGGATGGAGGGTTTCCCACAGGCGCTGTGGAAAACTCGCGCCGAGGGACCGGAGCGGATTTCGGGGGGATGGTGGGCGGACGCGGAGGCCCGGGAGTACTGGCGGGTGGAGTCCGCCGAGGGGTGGCTGGGGTTGCTGTACCGCGACGCCGGGAGCGGCCGCTGGTACCTGGAAGGCTGGTACGATTGAGACCGCTCTGTTGCATTCAGTGGCACGGCGCAATCTGCGCGGTTTTCGCGTAAGTCCTTATGGCATCGGCAGATTACATCGAGCTGCATTGTCACAGCGCCTTCTCGCTGTCCGATGGTGCTACCTGTCCCGAAGGGCTCGCGGCGCGCGCGGCGGAGCTCGGCTACCGGGCGCTGGCGCTCACCGACCACGACGACCTGGGCGGCGCCGTCCGCTTTTCCAGGGCTTGCGCGGAGGCCGGCATCTCTCCCCTGCTGGGGGCGGAGACCACCCTGGAGGACGGTTCCCACCTGACCCTGATTGTGGAAAACCCCGCGGGGTGGGGAAACCTGTGCGCGCTGCTCACCGCGGCCCGCATGGACCGCCCCCGCGGCACCCCGGGCGTTCCCTTCGAACTGCTCTGTGAGCGCTCCGCGGGACTGGTCGCGCTCTCCGGGTGCCCCTCCGGGCGGCTGGCCCATCTTCTCCGGACGGAACGTCACGACCAGGCCCGCGCGTGGGCCGGCCGCCTGCGCGAGGCGTTCGGCGACCGCTTTCACCTGGAGCTGTGGGACCACCGCACGCACGAGGAGGCGTCGCTCTGCGCGGACCTGCTGGACCTGGCGCGCGAGACGGGGCTGCCCTGGACGGTGACCCACGACGTGCACTACGCCCGCCCGGAGGACCGCCCCGTCCACGACCTGCTGACCTGCGTGCGCCGCCAGTGCACGCTGGACGAGGCGCACCGCCGCGGCTGGCTGCGCCCCTCGGCGGAGTGGTGCCTGCAGCCGCCGGCGGAGATGGCGCGCCGCTGGCGGGCCGCGCCGGAGGGCGTGCGGCGCACGCTGGAGATCGCCGAGCGCTGCGCCGGGTTCCGCCTGCTGGAGCAGCCGCCGGTCACGCCGCGCTTTGTCCTGCCGCCGGAGTGGGACACGTCGTACGCCATGCTGGAGCACCTGTCGCGTGCGGGGCTGGCGGAGCGGCTGCCCGGCGCGTCGGAGCGGCACTGGCGGCAGCTCGCCCACGAACTGGCCGTCATCCGCCAGGTGGGGATGGAGGACCACTTCCTGGTGGTGTGGGACGTGTGCCGCTTCGCGCGCGACGCGGGCATCCTGTGCCAGGGGCGCGGCTCCGCCGCCAACTCGCTGGTGTGCTACGCGCTGCGCATCACCGCCGTTGACCCCGTCGCCAACCAGCTCCTCTTCGAGCGCTTCCTGTCCGTGGAGCGCCCGGAGCCGCCGGACATCGACGTGGACTTCGCGGCCATGGACGCGCGCGAGCGGGTGCTGCAGTACGTCTACGACACCTACGGCCGCGACCACGCCGCCATGGTGTGCACCCACGTGGAGTACCGCGGCCGCTCCGCCGTCCGCGACGCCATGCGCGTGCTGGACTTTCCGGCCGAGCAGGCGGACGGGCTGGCCAAGCGGCTGGACGGGTACGCCGGGGCCAGGGTCGCGGCCGAGTGGCTGGAGATGGGGGAGGGCAAGGCGCTGCGCTCGCTGGGGCTGGAGCCGGACGAGCCCAGGGCGCGCGCGCTGGTGCGCCTGGTGGCGGGGCTGGACGCGCTGCCGCGGCACCGGGGCATCCACAGCGGGGGGTTCGTGATCAGCGGCGCCCCGCTGGGCGAGGTCGTCCCCATCGAGCCCGCCTCCATGCCCGGCCGCACCGTCATCCAGTGGGACAAGGACGACTGCGCGGACCGCGGCGTTCCCAAGCTGGACCTGCTGGGGCTGGGCATGCTGCGCCTGCTGGGCGAGTGCGTGCGCCACGTCAGCGCGCGCCGCGGCCAGCCGCTGGACATCGGCGCGCTGCCGCTGGACGACCCCGCCGTGTACGCGCAGATCGGCGCGGCGGACACCATCGGCCTGTTCCAGATCGAGAGCCGCGCGCAGGCCAACTTCCTCCCCCGCCTGCGGCCGAAGGAGTTCTACGACGTGGTCATCAGCGTGGGCGCCATCCGTCCCGGGCCCATGCTGGGCGGCCAGGTCAAGGAGATGCTGGCGCGCCGCCGGGGAGACGTGCCCACCGAGTATCCGCACCCCGACCTGGAGTCCGTGCTGGGGCGCACGCACGGGCTGGCGCTGTTCCAGGAGCAGCTGATGCGCTGCGCCATCGTGGTCAGCGGCTGCAGCCCGGGCGAGGCGGACAAGCTGCGCCGGGCCATGAGCCGCAAGCGCAGCCGTGAGGACATGCTGCGCGCCACCAGCGCCATCCGCGAGGGCATGCACGCGCGTGGGGTGGACGAGGCCGCGGCGGAGCGGGTGCTGGGATGGCTGGAGGCGTGCGCCAGCTACACCTTCCCGGAGTCGCACGCCATCAGCTTTGCGCTGCTGGCGTACGCCAGCGCGTGGCTGCGGCTGTACTATCCCGCGGAGTACCTGTGCTCCATCCTGAACGCCCAGCCCATGGGCTTCTATCCCGTCTCCACGCTGATCCACGACGCACGGGCGCACGGCGTGGAGGTGCGCCCGGTGGACCTGGCCGTGAGCGCGTGGGACTGCACGCTGGAACGGCAGGTTACAGGGGACAGGTTACAGGTTACAGCCGGCAGGGAACAGCAGGGGACAGGGGATGGGGAACAGGGTACAGCCGGCGGCTCCGCGCAGGCGGATGCTCCCGCTGCAGGCTGTAACCTGTCCCCTGTAACCTGTAACCTCTCCCCCGCCGTCCGCATCGGCCTGCGCTACGTCCGCGGCCTGGGCACCATGGCGGGGCGGCGGCTCAAGGCAGAGCTGGAGCGCGGCGGCCCGTTCACCTCCGTGGCGGACGTGGTGGAGCGCTTTCCGCACGAGGGCGGGCTGCGCGCGCTGGCGGCGGCGGGCGCGTTCCGCTCCTGGATCGACGGCGGCCCGCGCCAGGCGCTCTGGGCCGCGCTGGGCGAGCTGCGCCGGCGCGCCAGCGGCGGTCCCCTGGCGCCCGCGCCGGACCCGGAGGCGGCGCTCCCCGCGCTGGCGCCCACGGAGCGTACGCTGCTGGCCCACCACGCCACCGGCTTCGACCTGGACGGCCACCCCATGCGCCACCTGCGCGAGCACCTGCGCGGCCACGGCGTCCTGCCCCTCGGCGAGCTGCGCGGCCAGGGCCTGCGCCACGGCGAGCGCGTGACCGCGGCGGGGCTGGTGGTGGTGCGCCAGCGGCCGGGCACCGCCAAGGGCTTCGTGTTCCTGGGGCTGGAGGACGAGACCGGCCGCGTGGACGTGATCATCAACCCCAAGCTCTACGCCGCCGAGCGCGAGATCATCAACGGCAACGGCATCCTGGCCGTGCGCGGGCGCCTGGGAAAGGAGGACGGCGTCGTGAACCTCAAGGCCGAGACCTTCTTTCCCCTGCGCCTGGACCAGGCCGCCGCTGTCGTCCCCTCGCACGACTACCACTGAGCGCCTACACCCCCACGTAGGCGCGCTCCATCTCCGCGATGTCGAGCTTCTTCATGCGGAACATGGCCTCCGTGGCGCGGCGGGCCTTCTCGGCGTCCGGGTCGGACAGCATGCGCGGGACGACGGTCGGCGTCACCTGCCACGACAGGCCGAAGCGGTCCTTGAGCCAGCCGCACGGCCCCTCCTCGCCCCCCTCGGAGAGCGCGGACCAGTAGCGGTCCACCTCCTCCTGCGTCTCGCACGGGACGGTGAACGAGACCGCCTCCGTGAACCTGAAATGCGGCCCGCCGTTCAGCGCCACGAAGGGCTGGCCGTCCAGCTCGAACTCCACCGTCATCACGCTGCCCCTGGGCGCCGGCCCCGCGTCACGTAGCGGGTGATCTTGCCGATCCGCGAGTTCGGGAACAGGGAGACGTACAGGTTCGCGGCTTCCTCGGCCTGGCTGTCGAACCAGAGGCAGGGGGTGATCCTGGGCATGGCGCTCTCTCCGTCTTCGGGGTGATGCTCCCGCGCGTTCGCCGGAAGCGTGCTGGCCTTCACCTCTATGTCGAAGTGGCCCCCGCGATTTCGACATCGCCCTTTGCCGGACTTCAAGGCGAGCCTCCTCCTGGTCCCGATCCCTCCGGCAGCCGGGCAAGATTCTTCGGTCGCGCCCGGACGGAATCGCCTGCGGCGGGTTCGGCGCGGCGCTCCCTCAGAATGACACCGGGTGGTGGCGGCTTCCGCGATTGCGCGATCCGGCGCTATGTTGAGCGGCAGACTCCGCCGACAACCGCTCCACGAAGGCCATGCGCGTACTCCTTGCCGCTCTCCTGATGCTCGCCATGCTCACGCTGGCCTGCGCGCCGGCGGCCAGGGCGGGGCAGGTGGGGGCGATGGGGAATCCGCTCGGCGACGCGCTGCAGGTGGTGGTGGTGACCACGGCGGACTGGAACGCGGTGGACGCCGAGCTGCGGCGCTACGAGCGCGCATCGCCCGCGGAGCCGTGGCGCGCGGTGGGAGAGCCCGTGCGCGCGGCGGTGGGGCGCACGGGGCTGGCCTGGGGCACCGGGCTGCATCGCCCCGGCATCGCGGCCGCGGGCGATCCGATCAAGCGCGAGGGGGACGGGAAGGCGCCGGCCGGCATCTTCCGGCTCGGCTCGGCGTTCGGCTACGCGCCGGCGGCGGAGGCGGCGTGGGTGCGGCTCCCGTATCACCCCACCGACGCCGGCGTGGAGTGCGTGGACGATTCCGGCTCGCGCCACTACAACCGCCGCGTGGACCGCGACACCATCGCCCAACCCGACTGGACCTCGCACGAGGAGCTGCGGCGCAACGACCAGCTGTACCGCTGGGGCGTGTGGGTGGACCACAACTCCGATCCCCCCGTTCCGCAGGGCGGCTCCTGCATCTTCCTGCACGTGTGGGCCGGCCCCGGCGTGGCCACCAGCGGCTGCACGGCCATGGCGGAGGCGGACCTGACGGCGCTGCTGGCCTGGCTGGACCCCGCCGCCGGCCCGCTGCTGGTCCAGCTTCCCCGCGGCGTCCACGAGGGGCTGCGGGGACCGTGGGCGCTGCCCTGAAACCGCGCCGCCAGCGTTCCGGCGCGGCCGCGTGTCCTAACGGCTGGTGATGAGCGATGACGTCGCCGGCCTGGTGCGGCTCGCGCTGGCGGGCGACGGGGCGGCCACCGAGCGGCTGGTGACCCTGCACATGGGCGCCGCATACGCCGTGGCCCTGGGCGTCACGCGCAACCCGCACGACGCGGAGGACGTGGCGCAGGACGCCATGGTGCAGGCCCTGGAGCGCCTGCCCGAGTGCCGCGACCCGCGCCGCTTTCCCGGCTGGCTGCTGCGCATCGTGCGCAACCGCGCCCTCAACCACCGCCGCTACCTGGGCCTGCGCGCCGCCGCCCCGCTCGACGTCGTCGAGGTGCGGGCGGGGGACGACGATCCCAGCGAGGACGCTGAGACCGCCGAGTTGCGCGACCGCCTGAGCGCGGCCGTGGGCCGGCTGCCGGACACGCAGCGCGACGTGCTGCTGCTGCACGACCTGGAAGGCTGGAAGCACCGCGAGATCGGCAGCGCGCTGGGAATGCCGGACGGCACCGTGCGCTACCACCTGTTCAACGCCCGGCGCGCCGTCCGCGCCGACCTTGAAACGCTGGTCCGGGAGGAGGACTGAGATGGAGCCCGAACGGATCGACCTGTCGCCGCTGGCGCTGCCCGCGGCCCGGCGCACCGCCCTGGCCGCGGCCGTGCTGGCGCGCGCGCAGGTGGGCCGCGCCGCGCCGCGCGGCCCGCTGGCCGTGCTGGCCGGGTGGGCGCGCCCTACCCTGGCCGCGGCCGCGGCCGTCGCGGGCGTGTCGCTGGCGGCGCTGGCCTGGAGCGGCACCCGCGCCGCCACCGAAGAATCGACCCAGACGCTGGCGGAGGCGCTCATACCCGAGCGCGCCAGCCCCTGGGTGTCGGAGGGCGCCACGCCCTCCGGCGAGGACCTGCTGGCCGGCTGGGAGGCGTCGCCGTGACGGCGGCGCGCCCGGCCTTCCACGAAACGGAATGCTGAACCGATGAACGCTCCCCTCTCCCGCCGCGCGCGGATCCTGGGCATCCTGCTGCTGGCCTCCACCTTCGCGGCGGGGTCGCTGGCCGGCGCCGCGTCCACGCGCGTGCTCTCCGCGCGCGAGCCGGGGCCGGCCGCCGGCAAGGACCGCGACTGCGAAGGCGGCCGGCACCGCGGCAAGGGCATGATCTTCGACCGGATCGGCCTGAGCCCCGAGCAGCGCGCCCGCATCGACACCATCATGAAGCGCGGCCGGGCACGGACGGACTCGCTGTGGCGCACGGACACGCGCTACCAGGCCGCCGTGGACTCCACCCGCGCCGCCGTCCGCGCGGTGATGACGCCCGCCCAGCGCGCCGAGTTCGACCGCCTGCGCGCCGAGCGCGACGCGCAGCGGCGGGAGCGCCACGGCAAGGACGGCGACGGCCCGCCCAAGCACGGCGGCTGAATCGGCACAAAAGAGAGCGGGGCCGCGGATTCCATCCGCGGCCCCGCTGCTGTTCGGGCAGGTGCAATCAGCGGAAGCCGACCAGCTCCAGCCGCCCCTGGCTGAGCATCCGCCCCTCCACGCGCACGTACTCGCCCTGGCGCAGGCTCGCAAAGCGGTCGCGGGCGTAGCGGTCGGGGTTGTAGGGCAGCGTGACCACCGTGGTCCCCTGGTTGGACGACAGCTCGAAGGCGCCGTTCGTCCGGTCGATGCGGCCCACGCGGCCGTCCAGCGTCTGCGTGCCGTACTGGCCGCCGTAGGTCCCGTTCGTCCCCGTGTTCCCCTCGCCGCGGACGTTGCGCAGCACCACGATGTAGTCCGTGTACAGGTCGCCGTTCTGCGCCTGCTGCACGCGCAGGCCCACGTAGTCGCCCGGCTCCAGCGAGGTGACGGGGTAGCGCTGCTGCTGGTACTCCACCTGGGTCTGCTGGTCGAAGCGGATCTGCGCCGTGCGGCCGTCGTCCGTGCGCAGCTCCAGCGCCTGGTACTGGCTGCTGACCTGCCGCACCTCGCCGCGGATCTCGCCGGTGCGGCCCTGGCCGCCCATGCCCCCGCCCGCCCCGGTCAGGATGTCGCCGATGGGGCCCATCTGCGCGCATCCCGCCGTTGCCGCCGCTACCGCCAGGAGCGCCGCACCGCGCAGGCGCCGGATCGTGGTTGTCATGATGGAGCCCTCCGTTGCCGTTTCCCACCGGCCGCCCGCACTGCGCGGCGGCTCGGGCCCTGTCCCTGTGCAACCATGATGCCGCAAGTTGCTGGGATGATTGCACTTGGACGAAACGATGGGTCTCACGCAGAGACGCGGAGGACGCAGAGAACTACGGGAGGAGCGAAAAAAAGCCCGCCCCCGATGTGGGGGGTGGTTTGGGGAGGGGGCCTCCGCGCATGGGAGGCGGTCCGCTGATCGCTGAGATGATCGCCTGCTTTATCGCCCCGGGATGATGAGCACCTGGCCGGGGCGGATGCGCGAGGACTGCATGTCGTTGGCGGCCTTGAGGCGGCTGACGCTGGTGCCGTGGCGCCGCGCGATGGTCCACAGCGAATCGCCCTGGCGCACGCGGTAGGTGGACGGGTTGTTGTTCGCGGAGCGCTGCGCCGTGCGCCGCTCCGGGCCCGGACGCGGCGCATCGTCCTCGTCCCGGTCACCCGCGTTGTTGACGTAGCGCCGGTACTGGCTGGGATACACGGCCACGTGGAAGTGCGGGGGGCGCCGCTCCTCCGTGGCCTCGATGACCCCCTGCCCCTCCAGGTACAGCAGCGTCTCGCGCAGCCACGCCAGGCACCGCCGCCCCGTGGGCCGGCGGATGTCGACGGCCATTCCGGTGGGGTGCACGGACTTGTCTGCGGAGTTGATGAGCCGCACCGACGACGGCCGCATGGCGCTGGTGACCACCAGCCGCTCGCCGCATTCCGCGCGGTACTGCGCCGCCAGCCGCTGCACGAAGGTGCGCGTGCTGCGCAGCACGCTGGGGTTGGAGACGCCGGACAGCCGGTAGTCGGTGCCGCTGTTCAGGCGCACCAGGTCTCCCCGGTCCGCGGCGGCGCGCACGCCGGACGACGTGCGGTAGAAGGTCAGGTCCTGCGTGCGGGCCTGTGCGTACATCCGCTCCACGCTTGCCCGCGACCCCCGCAGCGCCTGCGCGCGCG
>DASTLD010000327.1:0-2074 GCA_035715345.1 Longimicrobium sp. | reverse complement strand
CCGGGTTCCACCTCCTCGAGCACGACCTGGCCGGGCGGGCGGACGCGGAAGCCGAGCTCCGCCGGCTGCTGGCCCAGGACGGCGACGCGCCGTTCGACCTGGAGCGGGGGCCGCTGATCCGCGGCCGGCTGATCCGGCTGGCCCCGGACGACCACCTGCTGCTCGTCACCATGCACCACATCGTCAGCGACGGCTGGTCGCTGGGGGTGCTGACCCGCGAGCTGGGCGCGCTGTACGACGCGTTCCGCCGCGGCCAGGCCAGCCCGCTCTCCCCGCTCCCCGTCCAGTACGCCGACTACGCCGCCTGGCAGCGGCGGTGGGTGGAGGGCCGGGTGCTGCAGGAGCAGGCGGACTACTGGACGCGGACGCTCACCGGCGCGCCGGAGCTGCTGGAGCTGCCCACCGACCGTCCGCGCCCGGCGCACGTGGACCGCGCGGGGGCGCGGCTGCCCGTGGTGCTGGACGAGGAGCTCACGGCGGGGCTCAAGGCCCTGTCGCGGCGGCACGGCACCACGCTGTACATGACGCTGCTGGCGGGCTGGGCCACGGTGCTCAGCCGGCTCTCGGGCCAGGACGACGTGGTGGTGGGCAGCCCCATGGCGGGGCGCGGCCGGCAGGAGATCGAGGGGCTGATCGGCTTCTTCGTCAACACGCTGGCCCTGCGGCTGGACCTGTCGGGCTCCCCGACGGCGGGGGAGCTTCTGCGGCGGGTCAAGGAGCGGGCGCTCGAGGCGCAGCACCACCAGGACATCCCCTTCGAGCAGGTGGTGGATCTGGTGGCCCCGGTGCGCACGCTGGCGCACCACCCGCTCTTCCAGGTGACGTTCGCGTGGCAGAACACGCCGCGCGGCGCCGGCGAGGGGCTGCAATTGCCCGGGCTGCAGCCGGACCGGATCGGCATGGACGCGTCCGACGTGAACGCCAGCGTGGACCTGTGGCTGGGGCTGCTGGAGTGGGGCGGCCGCATCGTGGGCGCCGTGACGTACTCCACGGCCCTCTACGAGCGGGAGACGGTGGAGCGCCACGTGGGCTACCTGCGGCGCGTGCTGGGGGAGATGGCGGCGGACGACGGCCGGCCCGTGGAGCGGCTGCCCCTCCTTCCCGACGCCGAGCGCGCGCGAGTGGTGGAGACGTGGAACGGCACCCGGGCCGACTACCCGGCCGCGTCCTGCATCCACGAGCTGTTCGAGCGGCAGGTGCAGCGCGCGCCCGGCGCGACGGCCGTGGTGTTCGGCGAGGACCAGCTCACCTACGCGGAGCTGAACGCGCGGGCCAACCGGCTGGCGCACCACCTCCGCGCCCTGGGCGTGCGGCCCGAGGTGCGGGTGGCCATCTGCCTGGAGCGCGGTCCGGAGATGGTGATCGCCCTGCTGGCCGTCCTCAAGGCGGGCGGCGCCTACGTGCCGCTGGACCCGGCCTATCCCGCGGACCGCCTGCAGTACATGCTCGCCGACAGCGCGCCCGCCGTGCTGCTGACGCACGATTCCCTGGCGGAGCCGTTCGCCGGGACGGACGTCCCTGTGGTGGACCTGCGGACCGCGTCGGCGGCGTGGGCAGACCAGCCGGAGACGGATCCGGCGCGCGACGCGCTGTCGCCGGCGCACGCGGCGTACGTCATCTACACCTCCGGCTCCACCGGCCGCCCCAAGGGCGTGCTGGTGCCGCACCGGGGGCTGTGCAACGTCGCCGCGGCGCAGCAGCGCGCGTTCGGCGTGGGGCCGGACGACCGCGTGCTGCAGTTCGCCTCCCTCAGCTTCGACGCGGCCGCGTTCGAGCTGGTGATGGCGCTGGCGTCCGGCGCCGCGCTCTGCCTGGCGCCGCGCGAGGAGCTGCTCCCCGGCCCCGGGCTGCTGGGCGTCCTGCGCCGGCACGCGGTGACCACGGTGACCCTGCCGCCCTCCGCGCTGGCCGTGCTGCCGGTGGAGGAGCTGCCCGCGCTGCGGAACATCACCGTGGCGGGCGAGGCGCTGCCGGCGGAGCTGGTGGGCCGCTGGGGCGTGCGGCACCGGCTGTGGAACCTGTACGGCCCCACCGAGGCCACCATCTGGAGCACGGCGGCGGAGTGCGCGGACCC
>DASTLD010000326.1:0-6988 GCA_035715345.1 Longimicrobium sp. | reverse complement strand
AACCTGACCGTCCGCGAGGCGGTGCAGGGGATGGTGGAGGGCTACGCCGAGGTGCTGGGCGAGGACGGGACGCTCTCCATCCGCACGCTGCGCATCGTGGAGCACTACCTGGACCGCGCGCTGGAGATCCTGGACGTGCTGCGGGAGCTGGAGCACTCCCCCACCCTGGGCCGGACGGTCAAGGTCCACAGGGACCTGATCGACGAGGGCGGGGGAGAGATCACGCCGGAGTTCGGCTGCTCGCTGCTGCTGGCCAGCCTGACGGACTCGGGCGAGGGGCCCGGCGCGCCGATGCTGGACCACCTGCTGTCCAGCCTTCCGGACGACGCCGCCCGTACGCGGGTCCGCGACAAGCTGGCCGGCCTGCGCAAGCAGTGCCTGGAGGCGGAGCCGCGCGGGCGGCTGCACCGGCTGGCGATGAACCTGCGCCTGCGCGACCCGGAGGACGGGGACGAGCAGCAGCAGAACGCGTCGCGCGTGGCGTTCTGGGCGGACGGGCAGGACGTGCACGCGGCCGCCATCACCAGCACGGTCACCGTCACCGAGCGCGCGATGGGGGCGCGGCTGCCGC
The DNA here is from genome assembly GCA_035715345.1 of Longimicrobium sp. Lineage (GTDB taxonomy): Bacteria > Gemmatimonadota > Gemmatimonadetes > Longimicrobiales > Longimicrobiaceae > Longimicrobium. The sequence goes on along the minus strand of DASTLD010000326.1, from coordinate 6,417 downwards.
TGGTGGACTCCGCGGTCGAGCGGCTGATCGATCCCCCGGAGGCGCAGCTGCCCAACCTGGCGGCGACGCTGTCGCGGATGCTGGTGCACGCGGACATCCGCAGCGTGCTCTCCCGGTCGGACTCGCTGGTGGTGGAGGTGGACCGCGGCCTTTCGCGCGTGCCGTGGGAGATGCTGCCCTCCAGCGAATCCGCGTACGAGTACCAGCCGCTGGGCGTGGCGCGGCCCGTCGCGCGGCAGCTGCGGACGACGTACAGCCCCCGCCTCCAGGACCCGGAGGCCCGGCAGCAGCCGCGCGTCCTGGTCATCGGCGACCCGGGAGACCCGCACGCCGGGCACGACCTGCCGGACGCGCGCGACGAAGCGGTGGAGGTGTACGAGATGGCGAAGGCGAGCGGGCTCGAAGCGGTCCTGCTGGTGGGCGCACCGGAGGACGGCACCGGCGCGGGGCCGCTGCCCGGCGTTGCGCCCGCCGCCTACTTCGACGTGGTGCAGCACCTGCTGGCCGGCGAGTTCGACGTGGTCCACTACTGCGGCCACGCCGACTTCGACCCGGCGGCGCCGGGTCGCGCGGGGTGGGTGTTCAAGGGAGGCCTGCTGACGGCGCGGGAGCTGGAGGGGATGGAGCGGCCGCCCACGCTCGTGGTGGCCAACGCCTGCCTGACCGGCCAGCTGTGGAAGGGCGAGGGCACGGCGTCCGGGTCCCCGCTCGCGGGACAGGGCGAGCGGCGCAGGGCGCCTGCCGGGACGCGGCCGCACGGCGAGGTGGGCATCCTGCCCACGCTGGCGGACGAGTTCTTCAAGCGCGGCGTGCGCGACTACATCGGGACCGCGTGGGGCATCCCCTCCGCGCCGGCCCGCGAGTTCGCGCGCACCCTGTACACCTGCCTGCTGGACGGCAAGGTGCTGGGCGAGGCGGTACGCCAGGCGCGGCAGTCGCTCTTCCAGGCGCGCAGCCAGCTCGGCGAATCCGCCTCCACCTGGGCCGCCTACCAGCACTACGGAGACCCCACGCGGCGCCTGGAGTGGGTGCGCGCGCCGGTGTCCGGGAACGGCCGCGCCACGAAGAAGTCCGGGTAAGGCGCACACGCTCCACGCGCATCGCCCGCGCGGCGTTCGGACCGGCGGCGGGCTTCGGCTCCCCGCCGGTTCGTCGCTTGTCCGCGGCGGGGACGTGCAGTATCTACATGGACGTTGGAGCGGACAGCGACTCTCCCATCACCCGGCAATCCCCCATGGCCATCGTTCAGCGCATCGTTCCCTGCCTGTGGTACGCGGACCAGGCGGAGGAGGCGGCACGGTACTACGTCGGCATCTTCCCGAACTCGCGGATCGTCTCCATCAGCCGGTACGGCAGCGTGGGGATCGAGATCCACGGCCGGCCCGCGGGATCGGTGATGACCGCGGAGTTCGAGCTGGACGGGCAGCGCTTTACCGCGCTCAACGGCGGGCCCGCGTTCACGTTCAACGAGGCCGTCTCGCTGCAGGTGTTCTGCTCCGACCAGGAGGAGATCGACTACTACTGGGCCAAGCTGGGCGAGGGCGGCGATCCGCGGGCGCAGCAGTGCGGCTGGCTCAAGGACCGCTTCGGCCTGTCGTGGCAGGTGATTCCCGAGATGATGGACGAGCTGTTCGAGGACCACCAGTCGCTGGGGGCGCAGCGGACCATGGCGGCCATGCTGCGCATGCAGAAGCTCGACATCGCCGAGCTGCGCCGCGCGCACGACAGCGCGGGCGGCGCTCCCGCCTGAACCACCCGACCGGGAGGAGCGCGATGAAGGCCGAACCCGCCGGGCCCGCGTCCGTCGAAGAGTACCTCAGCGCCTGCGAGCCCGGGGCGCGGCAGGCCCTGGAGCAGATCCGGGGCGTGATCCGCGAGGCGGCGCCGGGCGCGGAGGAAAGGATCAGCTACCGGATCCCCGCGTTCTTCGTGGACGGCCGGGTCGTGGTGTACGTGGCCGCGCACGCCAGGCACATCGGCCTCTATCCCGCTCCCGTCGGCAACCCCGAGCTCGCGGGGGACCTGGCGCCGTACGCCTCCGGCAAGGGCACCGCGAAGTTCCCGCTGGGCAAGCCCATCCCCTTCGACCTGGTGCGCAGGATCGTGCAGTTCAGGATGCGGGAGAACGAGGCGCTGTCGGCGGCGCGGCGCAGGAAGAAGTAGCGGTTCGGTCTCCAGGGGGGGCGGCGCGGGCAGGGGACGGGCGTCGGGTGCCGAGCGTTTTACGACGTCGCGAGCTGCACGATTGTTGCGGCAGGGCCGCGGGCCGGGGCCGCACCCGCTCCTTCGGTACGCAACTACCCTTGGAGGACGACCATGAAGAAGCTGTCGCTGTGCCTGGACGAGCTGTGCGTCGAGTCGTTCGACACCACGCCGGCCGCGAAGAACCAGCGGGGGACCGTACACGCGGAGCAGTGCACCTGCCCCACCAACTGCACCTGCCCCGGGTGCCCGAGCTGCGACGCGAGCTGCCCGTGGACGTGCCCGTGGACCTGCGACGACAACACCTGCATCAGCTGCGCGAACACCTGCCAGAACACGGGGTGCACGCGCTACCAGCCGTGCTGGGAGTAAGGCGCTGGCGCCGTCCTGACGGACGGTGAGCCCGCGGGTGCGGCCCCGGCGGGCTCCCGTGGAGGAGCATGTGAACGGGGGGCGCGTCCGCCGTGGACGCGCCCCCTCGTCTCATCCACCGCCCCGGATGCCGCTCAGGCGGCGCGCAGCCAGCGGCCGAGCTCGCGGAGCGACGGCTTGGTGCCGGTGCTCAGGATGCCCACGCGGTAGATCTTGCCGGCCAGCCACGCCGTCACCAGCACCGTCACCGCAATCCCCGCCAGCGACACCAGGATCTGCCACGTCGGCACCGTGGCCGCGGCCATGCGCATGGGCATGGTCACCGGCGCGGAAAAGGGGACCAGCCCCAGCACCATGGCGGTGGTGCCCAGCGGCTCGTTGGTGATCGGCCCCAGGAAGAGCATGGGCACGATCAGGGGGATGAACACCAGCGTCTGCCACTGCTGCGCCTCCTGCTCGCTGTTGACCGCCGCCCCCATGGCCGCGAAGAGCGCGGCGTAGAGGAAGAAGCCGAGCAGGAAGAACGCGATGGCGGCCGCCACCAGCCACGGGCTCACGCTGAAGCTGCTCAGCGCGTCCGGGGGAAGCCCCATCATCCCCGCGATGCCGCCGGACTGCGTGCGGGTGATCACCCCCAGCAGCGTCCAGATGCCCACCTGCAGCAGCGCCACCGCGCCCACGCCCAGGATCTTCCCGAACATGAGGTGGCTGGCCTTCATGGAGCTGACGATGACCTCCGCGATGCGGTTGGTCTTCTCCTCCAGCACGCTGCGCATCACGTTGACGCCGTAGAAGAAGACCAGCAGGTAGATCAGGAAGCCCAGGATGTAGCCCAGGAAGAAGCTCGCCTGCGCGCTGCCGGCCTCCTCGCCGCGCTCCGTGATCTTGGCGCCGTTCACCTCTACCGGCCGCAGCAGCGTGGACACCTCCGTCAGGTCCAGCCCCTCCTGCCGCAGCCGCGCCGCCTGCGTTGCCTGCGACACCGCGCGGCCGATGTCGCGCTCCACGCGGAAGCTGGACAGGTTGCGCGCGCGGTAGTCCACCGCGCTGGCCTGCAGCAGGTCGGGCGGCAGGTGCACGTATCCGTCGATCTCCTCCGACAGCACCCGCTCATTGAGCCGCGCGCGCGCGGCGGCGAAGGGGCCGGGGACGCGCTCCACCTTGTAGGTGTACGCGCCCTCGTCGTCGGCCTTGGGCGGGCGGCCCAGCGCGCTCACCACGTAGTCGCCCACGCCCGCGGGCGCCTCGTCCACCACCACCAGGGTGCGCTGCCCGCCCGCGCCCGCGCCCAGCACGGCCGGCAGGATCATCACCGCGGCCATGAAGAGCGGGAACAGGAGGGTGCTGATCAGGAACCCCTTCGAGTACACGCGCTCGCGGAACTCCCGCTTGAGCACGATCATCCACTCAGACATGCGAGGCCTCCGGGCGGCGGTGGGGCGTCGCGGCGGCGCCGCCCACGCGGGAAACGAAGATGTCGTGCAGCGACGGCTGCTCGCGCTCGAAGCGGATCAGCGGCACGTCCAGCGCGTTGGCCTCGCGCAGCAGCGCGCGGGGGTCCGTGCCGGGGTTCAGGTCGATGCGCCAGCCGTCGCCGTGCGGCTCCGCGTGGCCAAAGGCGCCGGCGCGCAGCAGGCGGTCCGCCGCGTCGGAGTGCTCCTCGAACTCCACCAGGTAGGCGCTGGCCATGTTTGCGCGGCGGATGTCGCGCAGCCGGCCGTCCAGCACCTTGCGGCCCTCGGCGATGATGCAGACGTGCTCGCAGAGCTGCTCCGCCGCTTCCATGTTGTGCGTGCTGAACACGACGGTGCGGCCCTGGCGCTTCCAGTCCAGGATGGTGTCGCGCAGCACCTCCTGGTTCACCGGGTCCAGCCCGGACTGCGGCTCGTCCAGGATCAGCAGGTCCGGCGAGTGCAGCACGGTGGTGATGAACTGCACCTTCTGCTGCATGCCCTTGGAGAGCGTCTCGACCTTCGACACGCGCCAGTCGCCCAGGCCCATGCGCTCGATCCAGCGCTCGCCCTCGCGGCGGGCGTCGGCGGCCTGCATGCCCTTGAGCTGGGCGAAGAAGACGATGACGTCCAGCACCTTCATCTTGCGGTACAGCCCGCGCTCCTCGGGCAGGAAGCCGACGCGGCGCAGCACGGAGCGGTCGCGCTCGGGGTCCGCGCCCAGCAGCGAGATGGTGCCGGTGTCGCGCAGGATGATGTTCATCACCATCCGCAGCGTGGTGGACTTGCCGGCGCCGTTGGGGCCCAGGATGCCGTAGATGGTGCCCTGCGGCACCGCCAGGCTCAGGTCCGAGACGGCGGCATGGCCGGAGTAGCTCTTGGAGACGCCGTCCAGCAGCAATGCGTGGTTCATGGGGGGGATGGGGGGGTGATTTGGACCGGCGTCGCCGGGGCGGCCGGGCCTGCCCGCCGCGCGGCGTGTACGGCGGCGCGGGCCGCGCGGTTTCGGCGCGTTCGGGTCTGGGGTGTCGTGGTGGGGGAGCATGGTAACGGCGGCTTCCGGCGGCGGCAATGCCGCAGGTTGAGCCACGCCGGGCGCGGGCGTAGATTCCCGGCTTCGCCACGTCCCCACCGCCCGAACGACGGTCCCGATCCATGCCGGAGACGCCGCTCAAGGAACAGATCCGCGCGGACCTCAACCAGGCCCGCCGCGACCGCGACAAGCCGCGCACCACGCTGCTGACCACCTTCATCTCGGAGATTCGCAACCGCGAGATCGAGCTGGGCCGCGAGGCGGGCGACGAGGACGTCAAGACGCTGCTGGTCACCGCCATCAAGCGCCGCCGCGAGGCATCCGAGCAGATGCGCGCGGGGGGACGGCCGGAGCTGGCGGAGAAGGAGGAGCAGGAGGCCGCCGCGCTGCAGGCCTACCTTCCCCCCGCGCTGGGCGAGGACGAGGTGCGCGCGATGGTGCGCGAGGCGGTGGCCGCCGGCGCCGGGGACGTGGGCGCGGTGATGAAGGCGGTGATGCCGCGGGTCAAGGGCCGCTTCGACGGCAAGGAGCTCAACCGGCTGGTCCGCGAGGCCCTGGCCGGCTGACGGTCCGAAGAAGAAGACCCTTGCCGGCAAGTGTGTCCATTTGTAAGCTCTCTTCGTGCCCTGACGTCAATCGCCTGCCTCGGCTCATGTACCCGATCCATGCCTTCCCTGGCCCTCCAGACGTGGCAGACGGAAAGCGCAGCCGTCCTGGACGAGCTCGAGGCAGCGCACGTCGCGGTCGGCACCGGCACCCGCGGCCGTCGCTTCGCCACGCGGCCGATCAACCAGGCGTACACCCTCCTGCTGGCCTCGCAATTCCAGCGCTTCTGCCGCGACCTGCACAACGAGTGTGTTGAGCGTCTGATCGCGGCAGTGCAGCCGGCGTTGCTTCCGATCGTGCGTGCGCGGTTCGTCGAAGGGCGAAAGCTCGACGTGGGCAACGCGAACCCCGGTAATATCGGGTCAGACTTCTCTCGCCTGGGAATGCGATTCTGGCCGTCCATCATCGCTGCGGATCGACGCACGCCAGACCGGCAGAAGAAGCTCGATGCGCTCATCCGCTGGCGAAACGCAGTCGCCCATCAGAACTTCAGCGCTCCTGAGATCGGCGGGCGCACCTTCGTGACGCTGGGAGAGAACCGTGCGTGGCGGGCGGCCTGCAACTCGCTTGCTGTGGACTTCGACAGGGCTTTGCGAGCATATTTGACTCAGGTGACTGAGGCCGCCCCGTGGTAGGAGGTGGTTGATGAGGAAGTCGAAGACGAAGCGGGATCCGGGCCGGCTGCAGGTGGGCGACCGCGTGCGCGCCAGGCTGCCGGCCGCCGTGATCGAGGGAGAGGTGATCGAGGACCGG
>DASTLD010000325.1:0-2600 GCA_035715345.1 Longimicrobium sp. | reverse complement strand
GCACGTCGCCGCACGCGTCCGCCTTGGTGAGCGCGACGACGGGCACCGCGCCGCTCTCCCACGCCAGCGTCAGGTAGCGCTCGATGCGGCGCGCGCTCAGGTCGTCGGGCGAGGTCAGCACCAGCGCCACGTCCACGTTGGCCGCCATCACCTGCGCGGTGGTGGTCTCGCCCGCGGCCTTGCGGACGAAGGCGCTGCGCCGCGGCAGCACGCCCGCGATCACGGCGGCCCCATCGCCCCCGCCGTCCATCGCGGCGACCCAATCGCCCACCGTGGGGAAGTCCTCGGGGGCGCTGGCATGGCGCAGGCGGCCGGCCAGCACGGCATCGCGCTCGCCGCCGGCGCCTGATATCACCCAGCGGCCGCGGTGCCGGGCGATGACGCGGGCGGGCGTGGTGCCGGGCGGCGCGTGCGCTGCGAACGCCGCCGCCCAGTGCGCATCCCACCCCAGCGCGGCCAGGGGAGACGCGGGAAAGTTCGAATCGTCCGGGGGAGATGCGGACGAGGGATTCTGATCGATCAAGGGAGTGGCTCCAGGTCTGGCAGGTGGATGCCGGCCAGCGGAAGCGCGGGCCGGCGCTCGAACGGCGCGGCCCGGCCGCGGCGGCGTATGCCCGCGGGGGGGAGTGGCTCGACCTGGAGATGGCCGGGCGATGGAGCTGCCCGGGTGGTGCGGCTTTCCGCCCCTAGGACGCGCGCGGCGCGGCCGGGAAGCAGGCGGAAACGACGGCGGTACGCACAGGCGCCTCGCGTGGGGATTCGCTTCGCGCGCGGGGTGCGCGCGGGCGGGAAAGTTGCCGCGCCCGGCGGCGGAGTCAAGGCTGACGTGGCGTCCGGGCGCCGCGGCGGGTATCTTGCCGGTCCCCCGGAACCGGCGCCGCGCGCGTGCGCGGCGGATACAGGGACGCAGCACCATGTCGACGCGACCGAACAGCAAGCTGGTGGCCATGCCCGCCGGCATCCCGTCCTCCGCCCGCGAGGGGCACGAGGAGCACCGCAACCCCGGAATGCCGCTGGACCTGGACTGGGTGGAGGCGGTCCGGGTCAACCGCAGCGCCGTGGAGCGCCGCGCCTCCACGCTGCCCACGCGGCGCACGGTCAAGAAGCAGTGGCAGGCGGCGTGGCTGCTGCGGGCCATCACCCTGATGGACCTGACCACGCTGGCCGGCGACGACACGCCGGGCAACGTGCGCCGCCTGTGCGCCAAGGCGCGCCAGCCCGTGCGGCCGGACCTGCTCGAGGGGCTGGGCGCTTCGCACCTGCCCATCCACACCGCCGCGGTCTGCGTCTACCACGAGCTGGTGCCGTTCGCGGTGGAGGCGCTGCGCGGCAGCGGCATCCCCGTGGCGGCGGTCTCCACCGGCTTCCCGGCGGGCCTGTCGCCCTTCCGCCAGCGCGTGGAGGAGATCCACGCCTCGGTGGACGCGGGCGCGGACGAGATCGACATCGTCATCACCCGCGCGCACGTGCTGACGGGGAACTGGCAGGCGCTGTACGACGAGGTGCGCGCCTTCCGCGACGCGTGCGGGCACGCGCACCTCAAGACCATCCTGGCCACGGGCGAGCTGGCCACGCTGCGCAACGTGGCGCGCGCGTCGCTGGTGTGCATGATGGCGGGGGCGGACTTCATCAAGACCTCCACCGGCAAGGAGTCGGAGAACGCGACGCTGCCGGTGGGGCTGGTGATGGTGCGCGCCATCCGCGAGTACCGCGAGCGCACCGGGTACGACGTGGGCTTCAAGCCCGCCGGCGGCATCCGCACGGCCAAGCAGTCGCTGGACTGGATGCTGATGATGAAGGAGGAGCTGGGCACGGAGTGGCTCAAGCCGACCCTGTTCCGCTTCGGCGCCAGCACGCTGCTGGGCGACATCGAGCGGCAGCTGGAGCACCACCTGACCGGCCGCTACTCCGCCGCCCACCGCCACCCGATGGCGTAGGCGCCGGCATCGCCCCGCACGACAAGGCCCCGCGTCCCCACGCGGGGCCTTTCTCATCTCCCGCACTTCGTACCTCGTACTCCGTACTTCGTACTCAAAAAGCTTGCCCCGCGCCCTCTCCGCGCACATGCTGTGTAGACGCCGGCTCGCACTCCGCACCCCTCCGCGCCGGCGTTCTCCTCCCACCCGTCAGATTTTCCCATGAAGCACCGTTTCGCCGCATTCCTGGGCATCCTCGCGCTCGCCGCCTGCGCGGACGCGCCCACCACGCGCACCGCCGCCGGCGCGGGCCCGTCGCTGGCGGCGGCGCCCGCCACGGACGTGATGGCCGTCGTGACCCCGTCCGGCCTGGTGGAGGTCAGCTGGGCCCACGACGGCGCGGAGGTCACGCGCTGGGTGCTGTACCGCCGCCCCGTCGGCCAGGTCTCCTGGCAGACCGTGAAGGCCACGTACGACGTCCGCGTGCGCCGCCTTTCCGACAGCCGCTACAACGTCAACGTGGACGGCTGGCAGTGGATGGTGTGCGCGTTCACCGGTAACACGTGCACGCCCTCCGCCGTGGTCACCGCCACCGGGCTGCGGCTGACGGCGCCGGACTACGTGCAGGTGGTGGAGAACTCGCCGGAGGCCGTGACGCTCACGTGGAGCCGCGGCGACGGCCCG
>DASTLD010000324.1:0-2019 GCA_035715345.1 Longimicrobium sp. | reverse complement strand
TTCCGCGACCCGCCCGCTAATCTCCCGGGTCCTGACACGTAGAGACGCCCCGGCGGGGTGTCTCTACCCATGGACATGCGCGGATCCACGCCTCTCACACCCAACTTTCCCGTTCAGTCCGCGCAGGCGGACTTCGTGCTTTTGGAGGCGCGGTTTCAACCGCCGGCCGGATGGCGGCGCCCCTCTACACCGGCCGCCCGCGCCGCCGACCTCAATGCTCCACACCTCAATGCCTCACACCTTGATTCCTCACACCTTGATGTAGATGCGGCGCCGGTGCAACGCCCACATCACCGCGGTCCAGAAGGCCACGAAGCACAGCGCGAAGATGAGCGAGGCATCGGTGGCGGGGAGCCAGGAGTCGAAGGCGCGCTCGTAGATCACCGCCTTCACCGGCTTCCCATCCACCTTCACCAGGTTCATCACGCGAGCCATCATCCCGGACAGGAAGAAGGCCGCGATCGCGTTCATCCCGAACCACGCGAACGGCATGGCCCAGCGGTGCCATCCGCGCACGTCCACCAGCCAGTAGCACACCGCGAGCACGTGCAGCGCCATCCCGGCGGTGAACAGCACGTACGAGCTGGTCCACAGGTTCTTGTTGATGGGGAAGGCCGCGTCCCACGCCAGCCCTATCACCAGCGCCCCGTTGCCCGCCAGGAACATCCCCACCAGCCGCTCGGATGCCGGCCGCGCCGCCCGTAGCCATCGCCCCGCGAACACGCCCAGCAGCACCGTCGCCACCGCGGGCAGCGTGCTCAGCAGCCCCTCCGGGTCCCACGTCTTCGCGGCCGCCCACAGGTGATTGGTCCCCAGCACCGCGCGGTCCACGTACGCGGCCAGGTTACCCTCCTTCGACAGGTCGCCGGCGCCGAAGCCGGGCACGGGCACCAGCCGCATCGCCCCCCAGTACCCCAGCAGCAGCGCCGCCGCGACCGCACCCTGCGCGCGCGGCCGCGTGAACAGCACGACGGCGGAGGCCAGCAGGAACGCCAGGCCGATGCGCTGGAGCACGCCGGGCAGCCGCAGGCGCGCCGGGTCCAGGTCGTACCAGGGGAACGACGCCAGCACCAGCCCCAGCAGCACCAGGATGGCCGCCCGCTTCGCCGCCCGCGCGAACAGCGGCCCCGGGCGCCCGCCGCGCTCCAGCCGCGGCAGCAGCGAGTACGCCATCGACACGCCCACGATGAACAGGAAGAACGGGAAGATCAGGTCGGTGGGGGTCCAGCCGTGCCAGGGCGCGTGCTCCAGCGGGTCGTAGACGTGGCTCCACGATCCCGGGTTGTTGACCAGCAGCATGGCCGCCACGGTCAGCCCGCGGAACACGTCCAGCGACAGCAGCCGCTCCGGCGCGGCCGGCGTCTCGCGCGGGGCCAGGATGGGGGCGGGGATGCTCGTGGCGGCGGGTGTCATGCGGCGGGGAGATCGGGGGTCGGCGGCGGATGCGTCGTTCGCTGCGCTGCGCGTACGGTACGCACCCGCATCGCCCTCCGACAGCTCCGGGTGATGCGGCCCGCGCGATTGACGGGCGGCGGGCACGGGGGGTAGACTCAACGCGCGCGGCGGACGACCATCCGCGGCGCGCTTTTCGTTTTCACCGGGGGATCCAGGGACTTGGAATCGCTGACGCTCGCCACCGCTCTGGTGGCCGGCTTTGCGCACGCCATCGCGCCGGACCACGTGGCGGCGGTCACCACCTTCGTGTCGCGCCGGCCCCGCCTGCGCGACGCCGCCGGCTTCGGGCTGCGCTGGGGGATGGGGCACTCCGCCGCCATCCTGGTGCTGGGCTCCGTGCTGATCGCGCTGGACCTGCGCATGAGCGACCGGCTGGCCGCGGGCCTGGAGTTCGGGGTCGGGGCGATGCTGCTGTGCCTGGGCCTGTGGCTGCTGTGGACCGTCGCGCACGAGCAGGCGCACCGCGTGGCCGGCGACGCCGCGCCCCGCCCGCACGAGCACGCCACCGGCTGGGTGGGCGTGGCGCACGGGCTGGCGGGCACGGCGCCGCTGGTGGCCGCGCTG
>DASTLD010000323.1:0-3587 GCA_035715345.1 Longimicrobium sp. | reverse complement strand
CTGCTGCAGGTAGTTGGCGAGCTGCTCGCCGCGCATGGGGACCGGGCGGCCGTTGATCTGCACCGCCACGTTCTCGTTGCCGCGCAGGCTCACCTTGCCGTCGCCGTCCACCTCCAGCGCGGGCACGTTGCGCAGCACGTCGGTCGCCGTGCCGCCCGTGGCCTGCAGGTCCGCCGCGCGGTAGGTGTTGCGGTCCGCGCTGAAGCCGGCGGTGGCGCGCTCCGCCGTGACCTCGATGGCGTCGAGCTGCACCGCGCCCGCCGCCAGGCGGATGGTGCCCGCGTCCGCCACCGGCGCCTGCGGGCTCAGGGCCAGCACGTCCGAGCTGGTGGTTCGGCGGCCCAGCGAGCTGGCCTTGACGTAGTAGCGGCCGGGACGCAGCCCCTCCACGCGGAACTGGCCGTTGGGCCCGGCCACGGCGCCGGTCACCAGCGAGCTGTCCGCCGCGCTCCACACGGAGACGGAGGCACGGGCCACGGGGGCGCCGGCCTCGTCGACCACGGCGCCGCGGATGGTGCCGCCACCCTGCTGCGGGCCGCCCGGCCCAGCGGGGCGGGCGCCGGCGGGCGGCGTGGGGTTCTGCGCCAGGACCGGCGCGGCGCTGCACAGCAGCACCAGCGCGGCCAGCGGGCGGACAAGACGTGTCATCGTGAGCATCCGTTGATTTCGAGTGGAGCGGGATGGCGGACGCCCGTCCGTCCATCCACGGCGGTAAGACCCGCAGGTCCCGCGGAGCGTTGCCGCTGGGGGCGCACGCTCATGATTTCCTAACTGTAGGAGCCGCGTATTCATGCCGGGGTTCGGTGGCCGGCCGCGTACGGCGCCGCCGCGGGGAGGTTTCAGGTTTTTTAGCACCCCTCTCCGCGGGCGTCCGCAGAACCTTCATGCCTCCGCGCTGTGCACGGGATCATGGCGGTTCTTCCCGGCACACCCACCTTCGCGAAGAACTTTACAATGCAAACCAGCTTCACGCAAGTGCTTCGTACAACACGAATCCAGCCCTGTCAGCCGGTGACCCGGCGCACCGCGGTACCGGACGCTGACGCGCGGGGCGCCCGGGTGCGCCTGGCCCTGACGCTCACGGGCCCATCCGCGCGCGGGGCGGGGATGGTCACATGTCCATGGTAGAGACGCCCCGCCGGGGCGTCTCTACGGGGGTTGCCTTGCCACGGCAGGATGGAACGCACACCAGCGTACTCCCTCTCCCACGCAGTTTGTGGGAGAGGGACAGCGTGCGCTCCGGGACGCGACGACAGTCGCGCGCCCGGAGCGCACGCAGGGTGAGGGTAAAAAGGGCCGGCACCCCGTGCCGGCCCTTCCACCCTTCACCCGGGTCCCGCACCGGTCACAGCCGGCTGCGCGCCTCGGACGCCCGCGCCGCCTCGCCGCGGCTCCAGAGCACGTACACCGGGATGCCCAGCAGCACCACGAACAGCCCGCTGAAGCTGTACACCGGCTTGGCCACCAGCAGGATCAGCGCGATGCCGAGCGCGGAGAGCAGGTACAGCGCCGGCACCACGGGATACCCGAACGCCTTGTACGGCCGCGGCAGGTCCGGCCGCAGCTTCCGCAGCCGGAACAGCGCCATCATGGTCAGCACGTAGAAGATCAGCGCCGCGAAGATCACGTAGTCCAGCAGCTGCCCGTACGTGCCCGTCAGCGTCAGCAGCGCCGTCCACACGCCCTGCGCCACCAGCGCCCACGCCGGCACGTTGCGCGGCGACACCATCCCCGCCTTCTCGAAGAACAGCCCGTCGCGCGCCATGGCGAAGTAGACGCGCGCGCCGGCCAGGATCAGCCCGTTGATGCAGCCGAAGGTGGAGACCAGGATGGCCCCCGCCATCAGGTACTGCCCCACGTCGCCGAACATGTGCTGCAGCGCCAGCGTCCCCACGCGGTCCTGCGGCGCGCCCTTGATCTCCGCCAGGCTCAGCACCGACAGGTACGCCACGTTGGCCAGCACGTACAGCACCGTCACCAGCCCGGTGCCCAGCGCCAGCGCCAGCGGCAGGTTGCGCTCCGGCCGCCGCACCTCCGCCGCCGCGAAGGTCACGTTGTTCCACGCGTCCGCGGAGAACAGCGACCCCACCATCGCCATGCCGAAGGCGGTGACCATGATGGGCAGCGTGATGCCCAGGAACGAGGTCGGCACCGTCTGCGCGGGGTCGCCCGCCCACAGGCTGCCGAAGTTGGCGGCGATGGCGTCCGCGTTGCGCCCGATGGTGATGCCCAGCAGGATGAGCGCCGCCAGCGCGCCCGTCTTGGCGATGGTGAAGCTGGTCTGGATCCACTTGGCCTCGCGCAGGCCGCGCAGGTTGACCCAGGTCAGCAGGACGATGATGACGATGCCCACCACCCGCTGCGGCGACAGGCCCAGCTCCACGCTGCCCCCCGGCATGGGCAGCTTGCCCATGGGCAGGAAGATCCGGTCGTTCACCTCGGGGATGAACACGCCCAGGAAGCGCGCGAACGCCACCGCCACCGCCGCGATGGTGCCGGTCTGGATCACCAGGAACAGCGTCCAGCCGTACAGGAAGCCGAACAGCCGCCCCAGCCCCTCGCGCAGGAACACGTACTGCCCGCCCGCGCGCGGCATGGCGGCCGCCATCTCGCCGTAGCTGAGCGCCGCGGCCAGCGTCATCAGCCCCGTCGCCACCCACACCAGCAGCAGCCCCCCGGCCGAGCCCATCTGCCGCGCGATGTCCGCGGAGACGATGAAGATGCCCGAGCCGATCATGGAGCCGGAGACCAGCATCACCGCGTCCAGCAGCGACAGCCCCTGCTTGAGCCCCGCGTCCGCCGCCGCGGGCGGCGCGCCGGCGGGCGGGTCCATCGTGTCCATGTTGCTCATCGCGTCACGTCCGGCCAGGGGAATGGTGTCCGGGGGAGAGGGAACCGCTGGGAAGGGAGAGGCCCGGCGCGGGAACGCTCCCGGCCGGGCCGTGTGTACCGGTTCGCGCCGCCTAGCGTTCCGCCGCCGGCGCCGCGGCCGGCGCCGCCGCCACGGCGGGCGCCTCCACCGCCGCGCGCGCCACCGACTCGTCGCCGCCCTCGCCCGCGCGCTCGCCGACGGCGATGTGCGGCGCGATGACCAGCGACACGATGGACATCAGCTTGATCAGGATGTTCATCGACGGGCCGGAGGTGTCCTTGAAGGGGTCGCCCACGGTGTCGCCCGTCACCGCCGCCTTGTGCTCCGGCGAGCCCTTGTAGACGGTGACCCCGTTGATGAGCACGCCCTTCTCGAAGCTCTTCTTGGCGTTGTCCCAGGCGCCGCCGGCGTTGGACTGGAACATGGCCATCAGCACGCCGGAGACGGTGACGCCGGCCAGCAGGCCGCCCAGCACCTCGGGCCCCATGGTGAAGCCCACCAGCACCGGCACGATGAGGGCGATGGCGCCGGGGATGAGCATTTCGCGGATGGCCGCCTGGGTGGAGATGGCCACGCAGCGCCCGTACTCCGGCTTGCCCGTGCCCTCCAGGATGCCGGGGATCTCGCGGAACTGGCGGCGGACCTCCTGCACCATCGCCATGGCCGCGCGCCCCACCGCCGCGATGGCAAGCGACGAGAAGATGAACGGGATCAT
>DASTLD010000322.1:0-3908 GCA_035715345.1 Longimicrobium sp. | reverse complement strand
GTACTTCCGCGCGTCCAGGCTGCCGTGGGGGCCGCGGCTGATGTTCTGCCCCGCGGTGTCGTAGAGGATGCTGCGGCCGGGGCCGGTGGAGCGGTCCTCCAGCACGTCGCTGCCGTCGCCGCCCAGCGCGCGCACCAGCAGGGGAGAGCCGCCGCCCTCGAGGATGACGCTGTCGTCGCCGCCGTGCATCCACAGCCGCACCTCGCGCGTCTCCGCCGGGTCCAGCACGCGGGTCACGTACGGCCGCCCCGCCCCGTCCTCCTCGATCGCCACCTCCACCGTGCCGTCCCCGCGGCGGGTGACCCGCGCCACGTCCGCCCGGTCGCTGGCGTGCAGCTCCGTCTCGCTCGACAGGCGCGCGTAGAAAGACCGGGCGACGTCGGGAAGCGCCTCGCGGCGGGCGCGCAGGGTGGCGCGCATCCCGTCGCCCACCAGCGCCTCGTACTCGTCCGGCAGCGCGGCCACGGCGGCGTCGATCACCGGGTCCGTGAGCCGCGCGCGCAGGGACTGGGCGATGGAGTCCCAGGCGGCGCCGGGCAGCGGGCCCAGCAGCATGCGGTCCAGCACCTGCGCGTTGTAGGTCAGCCCGGGGATGGCGCGCACCGGGTCCTCGTCGAAGGACACCACCTGCGGCACCCGCCCGCGCCCCAGGCCGACGACCAGGCCGTCGTAGTCCACGAACGCGTAGTCGCGGTCGCGGGGGATGGGGCGCCACGCGTGCAGGCCGCCGCGGTCGTAGCGGGCCCAGCGCCACTGGTCCGCGTGGCGGTCCCAGTCGCCCATGAAGATGTCCATCAGCCGCGCCGCCGCGTACTCGCGCAGCTCCGGCCGGTGCGCGGGATCTTCGCGCATCTTCTCCAGCAGGTCCTCCGTCCCCTCGATCTCCTGCGCGCCGGCGAAGACGGCCGTGCCCTCCGCCTCCTCGCCCGGCCGCTCCTCGAACAGGCCCAGCTGCCCCGAGAACTGATCGCGGAACTGCCCGAGGAAGGGGTGGTCGGGCATGACGAACAGCGCGGGCTCCACGTGCAGGATGCCCACCGCGTCCAGCAGCCGGTCCACCACCAGCGCGCCCGCCGGGTTGGTGGACGAGATCTGGTCCTGCACGATGTCGTGCACCAGCGTGTTCTGCAGGTCCGGCGGCATGGACTGGCCGGGCCGCTTGGCGGCCAGGCGGAAGGCGTACTCGCGCCCGTTGCCCGCGCGGAAGCGCAGGGAGATGGTCTGGTTGCCGCCGCCCAGCTCGGTGGGTGTCAGCCCGCCCAGCGTGTCGGGGTCCAGCAGCGGCACCCGCACCGGCGTGGTCCACACGTCGCGGTACGAGCTGCCGAACAGCATCTCGTGCAGGCTGCTCTCGCGGTACCGCTCGCCCGCCACCACCCGCGCGGTCTCGCGCGGCTGCGCGGCCAGCGCGGCGGGCAGCAGCAGCAGCGCCGCGGTGAATCGGATCGCCTTCATCCCCACCCCTCTCATCAGTCGGTCACTCCTGGCCCGTGGCGGCTGCGCCCGGCGGCGCCGGCGCCTGCTCCACCAGCCAGTCCGAGTAGTCCTCGCGCGCCGTTCCCTCCGCGTCCACCACCACCACGCTCAGCCGCACCCGCCCGTCGCGCAGCACGGTCAGCGACATCCACCCCGCCGCGGCGCGCGTGTACCGCGTGCCGGTGATGGCGCGGCTGGGCGTGTTGTGCCCGTAGATGCCGCCGCCGCTGACCAGCAGCCAGCGCGCGGGCTCGCGCCGCATGACCTGCAGGTTGTGCTCGTGCCCCGCCGCGTACACCAGCGGCGGCCGCGCCACGAAGGCGCGGGTGAGCTGCGCGCGCATGTGGCGGTACTCGCGCCCGGAAACGTCCTGCCGGGCGAAGACGCCGCCCAGCCGCGCCCACGGGTGCAGCGGGACCAGGTACGTGGGCCAGTCGAAGTACCCCCCGTGCTCGCCGCCGGAGACCACCGGGTGGTGGGCGACGACCACCGTGTGCCGCTGCCCCGCGCTGCCGATGGCCACGCGCAGCGAGTCCACGATGCCGTTCTCCGTGTTGGGCCGGCAGGGCGATCCGGCGGCGGGCTTGTTGGGCCCGTGCAGCCACCACTGGCTGTCGATCACGATCAGCCGCAGCCACTCGCCGATGTCCAGAACCACGGGGCCCGGGCACCCGCCGCGCGGCTCCATGCCCACCACGCCGGCGCCGCGCTCGTTGATGAAGCGCTCCTGGCGCTGGATGGTGGCCCACCCCCCGGTGCCGCCCGCGTCCCAGTCGTGGTTGCCGGGGACGAAGACACCACGCGTGCCCGTCTCCAGCAGCGGCGCCATCTGCTCCGTGAGGATGCGCATGCCCTCGCGGCCGTACTCGGTGAGCGTGTCCGCCAGCCCCGCGGGGTACACGTTGTCGCCCAGGAACACGACGAAGTGCCGGTCCGGCGCCGTGGCCAGCTCGCGCCGCAGCGCCTGCAGCACCGGCTCGCCGCCCGGCTTGGGCAGGCCCGCGTCGCCGATCAGCACCAGGCTCATGGCCACGGAGTCCGCCGGCACGCCGGCCACCGTGCGCCCCACGTTCAGCACGGAGCGCCCGCACCCGGTCGCGCCCAGCGCCACCGCGGCGCCCAGCGCCAGCGCCCCCGCCATCGTCCTGCTCGCCACCGGCCCGCCTCCTTCTCGCTCGTCTCGTCTCCCCGGCGCCCGCGCGGGGCGTCAGTCCCGGTCCTTCTTCTTCTTCTTTTTCCGCTGCTCGCGGCGCGCGCGGAAGGGCACGTACTCCGCCGCCTCCACCTGCACGGACCAGCGCTCGTCCAGCGCGCCCACCAGCTCCGCCGGGGAGGTGCTCTTCTTGAGCTGTACCAGGTACTCCAGCGTGCTCAGGCCGTCCTCGCGCGGCACCACCTCCGCGAGCTGCCAGTCGCGCGCCATGTCCGCCAGCGCCTCCTGCACGGTGTTGCGCGCCGTGTCGGGGTCGCGCGAGTGCACCAGCAGGATGCCCTCGGTGCGGATGTCGCCGGCGTGCTGCAGCATGCGCCGGCGCACGCCGCGCTGCGCCTGCGGGTCCTGCGCCAGCATCAGCCGCGGCTCGCCCACGGACAGGATGCCGGTGCGCGCGTACCGCCCGCTGTAGATGGAGCCCACGTTGTACTTCCACACCGTGAGCACCACCACGTTGAACGCGAAGCTCATCACCAGCGCCACGTCGAACGCCTGGACGCCCGCGCTCAGGCCGATGCCGATGACCAGGAAGATGTAGACCGCGTCGCGCGGGTCCTTGAGCGTGTTGCGGAAGCGCACCGCCGCCACGATGCCCGCCAGCGCGAACGCGAGCGCCACGCTGTGCTTGACCACCAGCGCGATGCCCGCGACGACGATGGGCAGGATGATGACGGACGCCACCAGCGCCGGGTCGTAGCGGAAGCGCTTGGTCAGCATGTAGACCCACGCCACCGGCATGACCAGCGACAGGGCGCCCAGGATGACCAGCGCCGTGCCCAGCGCGCGCTCCGCCGCCTCCATCAGCGACAGCCTGGCGCCGAAGTCCAGGCTGGGGCCGGCCACCAGCGCGCCGTCGCCGCGCAGGGGCAGGGCCACGGGCGTCAGCAGGGCGCGGCGCACGGCGGGCACGTAGTACACCAGCGCCACCAGCACCGCGGTCAGCACCAGGTAGTAGGCCAGCAGGCGCAGGAACGGCAGCGAGCGCCCCTCCAGCACCCGCTCCATCATGGGGCGGCGGGGCGGCGGGCCGTTGGCGCGCGTGGGCGCCGCGGCCGCGTGGGGCGCGTCGCCGGAGCGCGCGAGCAGCGTCTCGGACTCGTTCGGCCCCACCACCGGCGGCGGGGCGTCGCGTTCTTCGTGCATCGGTCTCCGTGCGGATTCGTGCCCGCGGGGCGGGCATCGCGCGTGGATTTCGCAGAAAGCACGCCGCGGGAGCAGG
>DASTLD010000321.1:0-6925 GCA_035715345.1 Longimicrobium sp. | reverse complement strand
GACTGGCTGCGCATGGACTGCGTCAACGCGATCCAGTGGGAGCTGCCCGCAGGGGAGCACGAGCTCGAGTCCCTGGAGCCGTACACCGCGCGCTTCCTCCAGGTCCTGGTCCTCGACGGCGCGTGCGGGCTCTCCGCCGCGTGGCTGCGCGCCTACGTCAACCCCGAGGCCGAGCGCGCCCGCCTGGCCTGCGCCGACCGCCGCGTCGGCCGCGTGTTCGAGGCGGCGCGCGCGTACGGGCCCACGCTCTTCGGCGGGCTGCCGCGCTTCTACGAGAAGGCGGCGGAGCAGCTCCGCGCGGAGCAGGCCGCCGCCGGCAACGGCGAGCGCCCGCGCTGGGAGCGCACGCTGGTGCTGGGCCGCGAGCGCTCGCGCCTGCGCCGCGCGGGGCAGGCGGTGCCGACGGAGCTGGAGGAGGAGTGGCGCACCGTGGGCGCGCCGGTGCTGGCACGCGCGGCGGCGCTGTTCGGCGGGCGCATGCGCCTGGCCACCTCCGGCGGCGCCGCGCTGCCCACGGACGTGGCCGAGTACCTGGACGCGCTGGGCATCAGCATCCTGGGCGGCTACGGGCTGACCGAGCACCTGTGCGCCGCCTTCCATCGCCCCCACCGCTACGCCTTCGACAGCGCGGGGCCGCCCATGCCGGGCACCGAGCTGCGCATTGCCGGGGACGGCGAGATCCTGGTGCGCCGCGGCGGCCTGACCTTCTCCGGCTACCACGGCCGCGCCGCCGACACGCGCGCCGCCTTCACCGCGGACGGCGCCTGGCTGCGCACGGGAGACCTGGGGACGATCGGCGAGGACGGCGCGCTGCGGGTCACGGGGCGCAAGAAGGAGCTGATCGCCCTCTCCAACGGCAAGAAGGTGGCGCCGCTGCCCATCGAGAGCGCGCTGGCGCTGCAGCCCTGGATCCACCAGGCCATGCTGTACGGCGAGGGGCGCCGCTTCCTCTCCGCCCTGCTGGTCGTGCGCCGCCCCATGGTGGAGGCGTGGGCGCGCGACCACGGCCACGACCCCGACGACCCCGCCCTGCTGCACGACCCGCGGCTGCACGCCGCCGTGCAGGCCTCCGTGGAGCGGGTGAACGAAGGCCTTTCGAACCCGGAGCGCGTGCGGCGCTTCGTCCTGCTGGGCCGCGGCTTCACGATCGAGGGCGACGAGCTGACGCCCACGCTCAAGCTGCGGCGCACCGCCATCGCGCAGAAGCACCGCGCGGCGCTGGAAGCCCTCTACCACGAAAGCTGATGGCACGACGCAACGCGCTCCTGGCCCTGCTGCTCGGCACGCTCGCCTGCGCGGCCGCGTACGCCTCCGCCTTCCTGCCCGGCCCCCCGAAGGCGTGGGCCGGCTGGGCGCTGGGCATCGGCACGGCGGTGGTGATGGTGGCCGCCTCCGCGCTGGGCGCCGCCCGCGGGGACAAGGGCATCGGCCGGCTCAAGGTGCCCTTCGCCGTCACCTTCCTGATCCTGGCGGGGGGCTTCGCGGCGGTGCTGGTGATGCCCGCGCCGACGGGCGCCGCGGACCCGCTGTTCCTGGGCCTGCCCGCGCCCGCGGCCATCGTGCTGATCGGCATCGGCCTGCTGCCGCTGCTGGTGCTTCCGTTCGCCTACGCGCTGACCTTCGACGACATGACGCTGAGCGAGGACGACCTGGAGCGCGTCCGCGCGCAGGCCCGCGCCCTCCAGGCCGGCACCGCATCGCCCGCGGTGGAAGCGCCTCGCGCGGAGCCGGTGGAGGTGGAGGTATGACCGCCATCGCCCTGCTGCAGACCACGGAGCTGCCGCGGCTGGCGCAGCCCACCATCGTCGCCGTCGCCATCGTCTACTTCGCCATCGTCGGCGCCATCGGGGTGTGGGCCACGCGCCGCACCCGCACCGCCAGCGACTTCTTCGTCGCGGGCGAGGGCATCGGTCTGGCCGCGCTGACGCTTGCCGCGATGAGCGCCACGCTCTCCGGCTTCGCCTTCATCGGCGGCCCGGCGCTGGTCTACACGGCCGGGCTGGGGGCCATGTTCCTGATCCTCCCGGCCTCCGTCACGTCGTCCATGACCTCGTGGGCGCTGGCCAAGCGCATGCGCCTGCTGGGCGAGGTGCGCGGGCTGGTGACGGTGCCGGACGCCATCGGCGCGCGCTACCGCTCGCCCGCGGCGCAGGGGCTGTCCGCGGTCGCCATCCTGGTGGCCGTCGTCGGCTACATGGCGACCAACCTCCTCGCCCTGGGCCTGGTGATCGACGCCATCTTCGGCACCGGGCTGGCGCTGGGCGTGTGGATCGGGATGGCCATCGTCCTGGCCTACTCGGTGGCGGGCGGCATCCTGGCGGGCGTGTACACGGACATGTTCCAGGGCACCCTGATGGCCGTGGCGTCCGTGCTGGTGTTCCTCTACACGCTCAAGGTGGGCGGGGGGATGGGGGGCATCAGCCGCACCATCCTGGAGAACGATCCCGGCTTCCTCTCCGCGTTCGGGGCGATGGGCCCCGTGGCCGCGCTGTCGCTGTTCTTCGTGTTCGGCGTGGGCTCCATGGGCCAGCCGCACGTGATCCACAAGTTCTACATGCTCCGCGAGCCGCGGAAGCTCAAGTGGTATCCCCTGCTGGTGACCGTCGCGCTGCTGGTGACCATGCTGCTGTACTTCGGCGTGGGCGTGGCCATGAAGTCGCTGGTGGCGGGCGGGGAGGTGGCGCCGCTGAGCCGGCCGGACGACGCGACGCCCTTCTTCCTGCTCCGCTACACGCCGGTGCTGCTGGCCGCCATCGTCTTCTCCGGCGTGGCGGCGGCCATCATGAGCACGGTCAACTCCTTCATGAACATCGGGGCGGCCGCGCTGACCCACGACCTGCCCGTGGCGCTGGGCCGGCGCGTGGGCAACGAGCTGCTGTGGGGCCGCATCAGCACCGTCGCCATCTCCGTGGCCGCGGCGTTCCTGGCGCTGCTGCCGGGGGCGCTGGTGGCGTTCCTGGGCATCTTCGGCTGGGGCCTGTTCGCCTCCACGCTGGTCCCCGCGCTGGCCATCGGGCTCAACTGGGAGGGCGCCACCCGCGAGGGGGCCATCGCCTCGATCAGCGTGGGGCTGGTCGTCACGCTGTTCTTCGAGACGCTGGCCTACTTCAAGGTCTACTCGTTCCCGGCGGGCGTGACGGTCTCCGGCGCGTCGCTGGTGCTGTCGATCCTGGTGTTCTTCGGGGTGTCGTGGCTCACGCGGCAGCGGGCGGCGGGGGCGCTGGACCCCGACGTGGCGCTGGTGATGTCGGTGTGAACGGAAGTGCCTAGTGCCAAGTGCCTAGTGCCTAGTTGGAAGTGCGGGGAGCGGGGCGGAGGGTGGCGCATGCGGAGAGGGCCCCCTCCCCCCCAGCCCCCCTCCCCCGCGGAGCGGGAGAGGGGGGGAGCCAGGGCGGCGCGCGGGGCCGGCCAGAGCGCATGACCCCAAGATTGTCATCCTGAGGAAGCGCCGCGCGAGGCCTGACGCGGGCACGAAACCGTGGCGCGACCGAAGGATCTTGCCCGCCCACTCGCACGGGCCGGCGGCGCGGGGAGAACGCAGCGAACGACGAAAGCGATGCGATTCGAGGAGCTGGAGGTGGGGCAGGCGGCGGAGTTCGCGAAGACCGTCACCGAGGCGGACGTGGTGCTGTTCGCGGGCGTGACGGGCGACTTCAACCCCGTGCACGTGGACGCCGTGGCCGCGGAGGCCAGCCGCTTCGGCGGGCGCATCGCCCACGGGATGCTGTCGGCCAGCCTGATCTCCACCGTGCTGGCGATGCGGCTGCCGGGGCCGGGCACCATCTACCTGTCGCAGTCGCTGCGCTTCACCTCGCCCGTGCGCATCGGCGAGACGGTGACGGCGCGGGTGCTGGTCGCGGAGCTGATGCCCAAGCGCCGGGTGCGCCTGGCCACCACCGTCACCACGCGCGACGGGACGATGGCCGTCGAGGGCGAGGCGGTGGTGTGGGTGCCGGAGTGAACTGCGGCCTCACGCAGAGACGCGGAGGACGCAGAGAACTACAGAGCCCGCCTCCGCGCGGAGCGTTCAATACCCCCTCCCCCCGAAGTTGGGGGGAGGGTTGGGGAGGGGGGCCTCCGCGGTCGAGAGGCACTCCGCGGAAAGCACCATTCTCGGCCTGGTGATTCAGGCGATGCAGGGATAGTCGCCGGCGATGAACGAGGACCGCGGTCCGCCTCCGCAAAGGACCGCAGCCGGGTTGTCCAACCGTGCGCCCGCCCCCGGACGCACCCGTATCCACCAACCGGAGGAGCCCTTCCATGAGCAGCAGCATCGCGCGCCCCGCGTGGCGCACCCTCCTGCTGGCGCTGGTGCTGGCGCTGTGCCCGGCGCTGGCGCAGGCCCAGTCCGGCATCGTGCGCGGCACCGTGGCCGGCAAGGACGGCGAGGCGCTGGCCGGCGCCCGCGTGCACATCACGGGCGCCCGCATCGGCGCCACGACCAACCCGCTGGGCGCCTTCATGCTGCGCGGCGTGCCCGTGGGCGAGCACACCGTCACCGTCAGCCACGTGGGCTACCAGACCGCCACCCGCCCGGTGACCGTCACCGCCGGCGAGGAGACGCTGGTGGCCTTTCAGCTCGAGGACAAGCCGTTCGAGCTGGACGCGCTGGTCATCAGCGCCAGCCGCCAGAGCGAGCGCGTGACCGAGGCGCCCGCGACCGTGACGCGCATCGGCAGCGACGTGCTGGACAACGCCGTCGGCAACACCTTCGCGGGCGCGCTCAAGGAGGTGAAGGGCCTGGACTTCGTGCAGGTGGGGATGACGAGCGTGGGCATCAACGCCCGCGGCTTCAACTCGTCGTTCAACAACCGCATGCTGATGGTGGAGGACGGGCGCGTGATGGTGCTGCCGGAGAACGGGCTGCCCGTGGGCCAGTTCACCGCCACGCCCAAGGTGGACCTGGCGGGGATGGAGGTGCTGGTCGGGCCCGGCGCCGCGCTGTACGGCGCGGACGCCAGCAGCGGCGTGCTGTCGCTGGAGACGCGCGACCCGCGCGCCTACCCGGGCATGACGGTGGAGGTGACCGGCGGCAACCGCGCCTACCGCGACGTGCAGGCGCGCTACGCGGCGGTGCTGGGCAACTTCGGCTTCAAGCTGGCGGGCGAGATGCAGAGCGCGGACGACTGGTCCAACCGCCTGACGCTGCTGCCCGGCAGCCGCAGTAAGCTGTACCGGCCCGGCGACGAGAAGGTGGCGGGGTGGCAGCCGGAGCGTGGCCCCGGCGGGCAGGAGGGGCTGGACTGGGACGCCAGCGTCATGCGCGGTTCCGGCGCGCTGGTGTGGTACCGCGGCGCCTCGCGCCTGGAGCTCGCCGGCGGCGCCAGCACCACCGACGGCGTGGGCCAGACCAACGTGGGCCGCAACCAGCTGGACGACTGGCAGTACAACTTCCTGCAGACGCGCTTCAGCAGCAGCCACTGGTACTTCAACGCCTACCGCGCGCAGAGCAAGAGCGGGCACTCGTACGCCAACAACCGCTTCACCAACAACTACTTCGCGGACCTGGCGCGCCCCGCGGACCAGCGCCGCGACGACGACGCGCTGATCCAGGCCAGCGACTGGCCCAGCGACGGGCGGATGTACGCCGCGGAGCTGCAGTACCACTCGCGCGTGCCGCTGCTGCTCAACACGGCCGTCGTGCTGGGCGGGCAGTACCGCAGCGACGTGGTCAGCAGCGACCGCCAGTGGCTCACGGACCGCCTGACCGGCGAGGACATCTCCATCCGCCAGGTGGGCCTGTACGGCCAGGCCACCACGCCGGTCATGCCCTGGCTGGACGTGGTGCTGGCCGGGCGCCTGGACGACCACGAGAACTACGAGCGCCAGTTCAGCCCAAAGGCGGGCATCGTCTTCAAGCCGGTGCAGGGGCAGAACTTCCGCGTGACGTACAACCGCGCGTTCAAGAGCCCCACCATCCTGCAGACCAACTTCCACATCCCGGACTGGACCGGCACCATCGCCATCTTCGGGAACACGGAGGGCTTCACCATCCAGAAGGCGGACGGCAGCGAGCACAAGCGCTACGCCGCGCTGGAGCCGGAGGAGAACACCACCTGGGAGTTCGGCTACAAGGGCGTGCTGGGCGACCGGCTGTTCGTGGACGTGGCCCACTACCGCAGCGAGTACCAGAACTTCATGAGCCCGCTGGCCATCATCTCCGACCCGTTCGGGCTCAACCTGGCCGGGCAGGGCGCGGGCGTGCAGGTGTTCGCGTACGACGCGGCGGGCGAGCGCATCCTGAACCACAACGGCATCGCCCCCATCGTCCTGACCTACTACAACCTGGGCCGGGCGGACGTCAGCGGCATCGACGCGGGCGTCAACTACGTGGTGTCGCCCCGGGTCAGCCTGCGCGGCACGCTTTCCACCATCCAGCTGGACGACGCGGAGGTGGAGGCGGGGCGCGAGGAGAGCACGTCGCTCAACAGCCCGGAGCTCAAGTGGACGCTGGGCGGCAGCTTCCAGGACTTCGGCGGGTTCACGGCGGGGCTTACCATGCGCCACGTGGACGAGTACTACTTCCGCAGCGGCATCAACATGGGCCGCATCCCGGCGTTCACGACGCTGGACGCGAGCGTGGCGTACCGGCTGGAGCCGTACAACACGCAGATCCAGCTCGGGGTCAGCAACCTGTTCTCGTGCGTGGGCCAGTTCACCTACAACGTGGGCGTGGACACGCGCTTCGAGAACCCGCTGTTCGAGGAGCGCAAGTGCGAGTTCGGCGCCAAGCACCAGGAGATGATCAACATGCCGTCCATCGGCACCATGGTCTTCCTGGGCGTGAAGTACCAGACGCGGTAAGCGACGGACCCGGTCCCCTTCCCTCGCGGGGTGTGCGGGGGAAGGGGAGAGCGGGGAGCCGGGTCTGCGAGCGGGGCAGCGTTCTACAGCGGAGACCCCACCCCCCGGCCCCCTCCCCCCG
>DASTLD010000320.1:0-11214 GCA_035715345.1 Longimicrobium sp. | reverse complement strand
CCCCTCCCCCGAAGTTGGGGGAGGGGCAGCGAGGAACGAGCGGGGAGGGGGCCTCCGCCGCATGGGAGGCACCCCGCACGTCCACACGAGAACCGGCCCGCCCTACTGCGCGATCCAGCGCTCGATCTTCTCGCGCAGCATGGGCAGCGTGACCGTGCCGTCCTCCAGCACCTTGTCGTGGAAGGTGCGGATGTCGAACCGGCTCCCCAGCCGCTGCTCCGCCAGCGCCCGCAGCCGGCGGATCTCCAGGTTGCCCAGCATGTACGCCGTGGCCTGCCCCGGCCACACGATGTAGCGGTCCACCTCGTTCTCCACCATCGTGCGGTTCTCCGCGGTGTTGGCCAGCATGTAGTCGATGGCCTGCTGCCGCGTCCACCCCAGCACGTGCATCCCGGGGTCCACCACCATGCGCGCCGCGCGCAGGGCCTCGTTGCTCAGCAGCCCCATGCGGTCCAGGTCCGACGAGAACAGCCCCATCTCGTCCGCCAGCCGCTCCGCGTACAGCCCCCACCCCTCCGCGAAGCCGGAGTTGCCCAGGAAGCGCGTGATCATGTGCGCGCCCCGC
Organism: Longimicrobium sp.; assembly: GCA_035715345.1. GTDB lineage: Bacteria > Gemmatimonadota > Gemmatimonadetes > Longimicrobiales > Longimicrobiaceae > Longimicrobium. The sequence goes on along the minus strand of DASTLD010000320.1, from coordinate 10,649 downwards.
CGCTCCTGCGCGATGGCGATCTGCAGGTGGTGGCCGGGGATGGCCTCGTGGAACGCCGTGGACTCCACGCCCACCTTGTTCTGCTCCTCCGGCTGGTAGGTGTTGATGCGGTACTTGCCCGGGCGGCTGCCGTCGTCCGCCGGGCTCTGGTAGCTGGCGCCGGGGGCGGAGCGCTCCTCGAACTCCTGGTACGGCTCGATGACCACGTCCGCCTGCGGCAGCCGGCCGAACCAGCGCGGCATGGCCGCCTTGCCGCGCTGGATGGCGGCGTTGGCGTAGTCCACGATCTCCTGCCGCGTGCGGAAGCGGTACTGCGGGTCCGTCTTGAAGCGCTGCAGCAGCGCCGGCACGTCCGTCGTGTTGAAGCTGCGCTGGCCGATGGTGCGCATCTCCGCCTGGATCTTGGCCATCTGCTCCAGGCCGATGCGGTGGATCTCCTCCGCCGGCACGTCCAGCGTCGTGAAGCTGCGCACCGCCGCGCGGTAGCAGTCCGCGCCGTTGGGCTGCGAGGCGATGGCGATGGTCCCGCGCGCGGCGGGCAGGTACTCGTTGACCAGGTAGTCGCGGTGGCGGCGAACGGCCGGGTTGATCTGGTCGCGCACCAGCGCCGCGAACGACTCGCGGAAGGCCGGCGTGCTGTCGCGCATCGTCGCCGCCGCGAAGGGGGAGGCCACCGGGTCCGCCGCCAGCAGCGCGTCGAGCTGCTCGATCACGCGGCGCACGTTGCCCTGCGGCGCGGAGTAGCCCTGGCGCAGGCCCTCGCGCAGGCGCTCCGTCTCGTTGTCGATCAGGCGCGGGAACAGCGCAAAGCGGGTCAGCGCCTGCTGGCGCAGCTCGTCCGTGCCCACCGGCTGGATGGACGCCATCTGCGTCAGGCCGATCTGCCAGCCGGACATCTGGTTGACGCCCCACAGCTCGTTCTTGCAGACGCGGCCCTGGCGCCCGCTCTCCACCGCCTCGCGCAGAAAGCCGAGGGTGATGTACTCCTCGCGCCCCAGCAGCGGCTCCCTGGGGATGGCCAGCACCCGCGCCGCGAAGGCGTCGTCCTCCGCCTCGTAGCCGCGCAGCGTCGCGAGCGAGTTGTCGCCCATGGCGTCGTGGCGGAACCCGGGGAGGCCGATGAAGGTGGCGATCTCCGGGTTTCGCTTCAGGCCCACCTGCAGCAGCTCGTCCGCCAGCGACGTCACCAGGCGGGCCAGCGAGTCGGAGGGGGTGGCGGGCGCCGCCTGCGTGGCGATGTTCGGGCCGCCGGCGGCGGCGACCGTGGGGCCGGTCTGCACCGGCGCCTGCGGGGCGCACGCGGCGGCCGCGAGCAGCCCGAGCGTGAGCCAGCGTTGTGAAGGTCTCATGGGAGTCCGTTGGGTGCGAAAGTGCGAGACTGCGAGAGTGCGAAAGTGCGCCCGGCAGCGGCGTGGCAGCGCTCCGGGCGCGCGCAGGTACGCCCGGCCCGCCGGTGGAGATTCAGCCCGTGATGGTCTCGAACCCGTCCCCCGGCGCCTGCACGCGCTCCGGGGACAGGCGGTACGCCGCGCGCACGGCGGCGATGGCGTGCTCCGCCGCGTGCTCCGTGCGCGCGTGCACGTGCGCCAGCGGCTGCCCGGCCTCCACCCGGTCGCCGATGCGGGCGCGCACCACCACGCCCACGGCGGGGTCCACGGGGTCCGCCTTGGTGCGCCGGCCCGCGCCCAGCGCCAGCGCCGCGTCGCCGACGGCGCGCGCGTCCGCCTCCGCCACCCATCCCCCCTCCGCCGCCGGCACCTCGCGGACGACGGGGGCGGCGGGGAGCAGGTCCGGACGGTCCACCACGGACGCATCGCCCCCCTGCGCCTGGATGAGCGTGGCCAGCATGCGCGCGCCGGCGCCGGAGTCGCGCAGCTCGACAAGCCGGCGGCGGGCGTCGTCATCGCCCCGGGCCAGGCCGGCCATCTGCAGGAGCTGCGCGCCCAGCTCCAGCGTCAGGCTCCACAGGTCCGCCGGGCCGCGGCCGTGCAGGGTGTCGATGGCCTCGCGCACCTCCAGCGCGTTGCCCACCGCGCGGCCCAGCGGCTGGCGCATGGAGCTGAGCACTGCGCGCGTCCGCCGCCCCGCGCCCTCGCCGATGCGCACCAGCACGCGCGCCAGCTCCCGCGCGTCCTCCAGCGACTCCATGAACGCGCCGGAGCCCCACTTGACGTCCAGCACGATGCTGCGCGCGCCGCCGGCCAGCTTCTTGGACATGATGCTGCCGGCGATGAGCGGGATGGAGGCCACCGTGCCGGTCACGTCGCGCAGCGCGTACATGGCCTTGTCCGCGGGCACCAGCTCCGGGCTCTGCCCCACCAGCGCGCAGCCGATGCGCCGCACCTGGGCACGCATCTCGTCCAGCGGCAGCTCGCAGCGGAAGCCGGGGATGGACTCCAGCTTGTCCAGCGTGCCGCCGGTGTGGCCCAGCCCGCGGCCGCTCATCTTCACGAACGCCGCCCCCGCCGCGGCCATCAGCGGCACCAGCACGATGGAGGTCTTGTCGCCCACGCCGCCGGTGCTGTGCTTGTCCACCGTGGGGCGCTCCAGGCCGGACCAGTCCAGCGTCTCGCCGCTGGCCACCATGGCCTCGGTCAGCGCCAGCGTCTCCGCCTCCGTCATCCCCCGGATGACCACCGCCATCAGCCAGGCGGCCACCTGGTAGTCGGGGATGGACCGGTCCAGGAAGCCGCGCAGGAGGAACTCCAGCTCCTCCGCCGTCATCTCCCCGCCGTTCTTCTTGCGCTCGATCAGCGCGACGGTGTTGGTGGCGCTCACGGGCGCCCCCGCGCGGCGTCCAGGTCCGCGGGCACGAAGGCGCCCGGCAGCAGCCCCCCCGCCGTGTCGACGCGGAAGCCGCCCGGCGTACCGTCGGGGGTGACGACCGGCAGCGCCAGCCCGAACTCCGTCAGCACCTGGCGGCAGGCGCCGCACGGGGAGCAGGGCGCGTCGTCCTCCGGCCCCACCACGGCGATGGCGGCAAAGCTCCGCGCCCCCTCCGAGACCGCCTTGCCGATGGCCACGCGCTCGGCGCAGTTGGTCAGCCCGTAGGAGGCGTTCTCGATGTTGCAGCCCGTGAACACGCGGCCGTCGTCCGCCAGCAGCGCGGCGCCCACGTGAAAGCGGCTGTACGGCGCGTAGGCGAACCGCCGGGCCTGGCGCGCGCGGTCCAGCAGCCAGCGGGCGGTCTCGGGGTCGATGTCGGGCGATGGGAAGCTCAAGCGCGCTTTCCTGCGGTTCGTCTGGGATGATGCGGGAATATACGATGCGGATGGCGGAGTCCGCACGCATCGCGGGCCGCGGAGGGCGATGCGGCGGACGCGACGAGCGCCGGCCGCGCGGGAACCGCCCCTCCCCCGAAGTTGGGGGAGGGGCAGCGAGGAACGAGCGGGGAGGGGGCCTCCGCCGCACGCGAACGGGCCGGGGAAGCGCCTCCCCCGGCCCGTTGTGCCCGCGCGCGGATGCGATCGGGGCGCGGCGCGGGGGAACGCCGCGGGGCCGGAGCGCGCGCGCGCGGGTATGATCCCCGCGTGCCAATCCCCCGCCCATCGATTAGATTGGCCGCCCTCTGCACCTAACCCAGCTGCTGCCCTGGCCTGAATGAGCACCCAGACCCCTCCCTCGCCCCCCGCCGCCCGCGCGGTGACGGTGGACGAGCTGTGCGACCACCTGACGTCCCTGAACCGCCCGGACGGAGCGCTCCTCTGCGACTTTGCCCGGGTGTTCTTCGCCAAGGTCCCGCCCTCGCTGCTGGAGGAGCGCGGCGTGGACCAGCTCGGCGCCCTGACCCTGGGCGCCTGGGAGTTCCTGCGCGCCTCGCGGCCGGACCGCGTCAACGTGCAGGTGGTGGAGCCGGAGGAGGAGGGGTGGAGCGCCCCCGTCACCGTGCTGCGCGCGCAGGTGGGCGACCGCCCCTTCGTGGTGGACAGCATCCGCGAGACGCTGGCCGGCCAGGACGTGCCCGTCCAGCACTACATCTACCCCGTGCTCCGCGTGCGCCGCGACGCGGGCGGCGAGATCGCGGCCGTCGGCGAGGAGGCGGGCGACGCGCTGGAGACGCTGAGCCACGTGGAGATCGCCCGCGTCGCGGACCCCGCGCGCCGCGAGGAGGTGCGCGCCGCCGTGGAGCGCTCGCTGGGCGACGTGGTGGCCGCCACGCGCGACTTCACCCGCATGCAGCAGGCGCTGGACGAGACGGCGCGGCTGGCGGACGAGTACCGCGACCGCTTTCCCCGCCGCGCCGGCGAGCTGGGCGAGATGGCGGACTTCCTGCGCTGGCTGGGCCGTGGCAACTTCGTGTTCCTGGGCTACCGCGAGTACGCCATCGAGGGCGCGGACGACACCGCCACCGTGCACGTGCGCCCCGGCTCCGGACTGGGCATCCTGGCCGACACCGCGCAGTCCAGCTTCCACCAGCCCGTCGCCCTCTCCACCCTGAGCCCGGACCTGCGCGCGCGCGTGCTGGGCGGGCCCACGCTCATCGTCTCCAAGACCACCGCGGAGTCCACCGTCCACCGCCGCGACCGCATGGACTACGTGGGCGTCAAGGTGATGGACGACCGCGGCGCCGTCATCGGCGAGCGCCGCTTCCTGGGCCTGTTCACCTCGCAGGCGTATTCCGCGCCGGCCGGCGACATCCCCATCCTGCGCCACAAGCTGGACCGCATCCTGGAGAACTCGCAGGCGCGGCCGGGCAGCCACGACTACAAGGAGATCGTCTCCATCGTCAACGGCATGCCCAAGGAGGAGCTGTTCGAGGCCTCCGTGGAGCAGCTGGAGGACGAGGTGCGCGCCGCGCTGGCCTCGCTGTTCAGCGAGGAGGTGCGCGTGTCCGTGCACGCGGAGCGGCTGCGCAGCGAGGCGGCCGTCATGGTCATCCTGCCGCGCGGCAAGTTCAGCACGGCCAACCGCGACGCCATCGGCGCGCTGGTGGCGGAGCGCGTGGGCGGGCAGGTGGTGGACTACGACGTCTCCATGGACGCCGGCGACCGCGCGCGCGTCCACTACTACCTCTCCCTGCCCGAGGGGGGCGCGCTGCCGGAGCCCCGCGAGCTGGAGGTGGCCGTCACCGCGCTGGTGCGGTCGTGGCCGGACCGGCTGGAGGAGCGGCTGCGCGAGGTGATGGACGGCGACGAGGCGCACCGGCTGGCGGCGGCGTACGGGGAAGCCTTCAGCGCCGAGTACCGGGCGGCCGTGGGGCCCGCCGCCGCCGTGCACGACCTGCTGCGCCTGGAGCGGATGCGCTCCGGCGGGGAGCGCGAGGCGCTCACGCTGCGGCAGCCGCTGGCGGACGAGGCCGTGCCCCCGGGCGCCACCGTGCTCAAGCTGTACCTGCGCGGCGAGCGGCTGGTGCTCAGCGACTTCATGCCGCTGCTGGAGGATCACGCCGTGCGCGTGATCGACATGGACAGCTTCGACGCCTCCGCCGACGCGGGCGACCCGGTGCGCGTCTACTCCTTCAACGTGCAGACGCGCGACGGGCAGCCGATCCCCGCGGACGCGGCGGAGCGCCTGTCGGAGAGCCTGCTGGCCGCCCGCGCCGGCGACGCCCCCCGCGACGCCTTCAACGCCCTGGTGCTGGTGGCCGGGCTGCGCTGGCGCGAGGCGGACCTGCTGCGCACCTACGCCAACTACGCCTCGCAGGTGGGCGCCGTGCCCAGCCGCCTGGCGCCGGTGCGCGCGCTGGCCACGTACCCGCGCATCGCGCGGCTGCTGCTGGACCTGTTCCACCTGCACCACCAGCCGGGCCAGGAGGGCGGCCAGGCGGCGGCGGAGGGCATCCGCGCGGAGCTGGCCACGGCGCTGGAGCAGGTGGGCTCGCTGGCGGACGACCGCGCGCTGCGCCGCCTGCACGCGCTGGTGGAGGCCACCGTGCGCACCAGCTACTTCCGCCACGGCGGGGCGGACCCGGGCGCCCGCAGCGGCGGCGTGCCGTACGTCTCCATCAAGGTGGACTGCGCGCAGGTGGAGGAGCTGAAGAAGACGCGGCTGCTCTACGAGATCTACGTGCACTCCTCGCGCATGGAGGGCGTGCACCTGCGCGGCGCCTCCGTCTCGCGCGGCGGCATCCGCCACAGCGACCGGCCCGACGACTTCCGCACCGAGATCCTGGGGCTGGTGACCACGCAGATGATCAAGAACGCCGTCATCGTCCCCAACGGCTCCAAGGGCGGCTTCATCGTCAAGCGCACCTTTGCCGCGCGCGAGGAGATGGCGGCGGAGGTCACGGAGCAGTACCGCACGCTCATGCGCGGCCTGCTGGACGTGACCGACAACCTGGTGGACGGCAGGGTGGTCCCGCCGCAGGGCGTCGTCCGCCGCGACGGCGACGACCCGTACCTCGTCGTCGCCGCCGACAAGGGCACGGCCCACCTTTCGGACGTGGCCAACGGCGTGGCGGCGGAGTACGGCTTCTGGCTGGGCGATGCGTTCGCGTCCGGCGGCAGCAACGGCTACGACCACAAGAAGGAGGGCATCACCGCCCGCGGCGGCTGGGAGTGCGTCAAGCGCCACTTCCGCGAGATGGGCAAGGACATCCAGACAACGCCCTTCACCGTGGCCGGCGTGGGCGACATGAGCGGCGACGTGTTCGGCAACGGCATGCTGCTCAGCGAGCAGATCCGCCTGCTGGCCGCCTTCGACCACCGCCACATCTTCGTCGACCCCGATCCCGACCCGGCGGTCTCCTTCGCGGAGCGCCGGCGGCTGTTCGAGCTGCCGCGCTCCTCGTGGGACGACTACGACCGGGCGAAGATGTCCGCCGGCGGGCTCATCGTGCCCCGCGGCTCCAAGGAGGTGGAGCTGACGCCGGAGGCGCGCCGCGCGCTGGGGCTGGCGGACGAGGTGGCCACGCTGGACGGCGAGTCGCTGATCCGCGCGGTGCTAAAGGCCCCGGTGGAGCTGCTGTGGAACGGCGGCATCGGCACCTACGTCAAGGACCGCGAGCAGACCCACGCGGAGGTGGGCGACCCCACCAACGACGCCGTGCGCGTGGACGCGGACGCGCTCCGCTGCAAGGTCGTCGGCGAGGGCGGCAACCTGGGCCTGACCCAGCGGGCGCGCGTCAGCTTTCACCTGGCGGGCGGGCGCATCAACACCGACGCGCTCGACAACTCCGCCGGCGTGGACATGAGCGACCACGAGGTCAACCTCAAGATCCTGCTGGGCCCCGTCGTGGCCGCGGGCGAGCTGACGGAAGAGGGGCGCAACGACCTGCTGCGCAGCATGACGGACCAGGTGTCGGAGCTGGTGCTGCGCGACAACATCAGCCAGTCGCTGGCCGTGTCGCTGGACGAGCGGCGCAGCAAGGAGTCGCTGGACGACTTCAACGCGCTGATCAACGCGCTGGAGCGCGACCGCGTGCTGGACCGCGACGCGGAGGGCATCCCCGGCAGCGACGAGGTGCTGGAGCGGCGCGTGGAGGGCATCGGCCTGAGCCGCCCCACCCTCTGCGTGCTGCTGGCGCACGCCAAGATGAACGCCAAGACGCAGCTCCTGGCCAGCAGGGTGCCCGACGACGCCGCCACGGACCCCTACCTGGTGGCCTACTTTCCGCCCGCCGCGGTGGAGGCGGCTGGGCCCGGGCGGCTGCGCCAGCACCGCCTGCGCCGCGAGATCATCACCACCCAGCTGGTCAACGAGCTGGTGGACCTGATGGGCTCGTCGTTCCTGCACCGCGTGTCGCGCGACAGCGGCAACTCCGTGGCGGAGGTGGTGCGCGCCTGGCTGGTGGCCAGCCGCATCTCCGGCGCGCCGGAGATCCGCGCAGACCTGGCGCCGCTGGAGGGGAAGTATCCCCAGGAGACGCTGTACCGCTGGCTGCTGGGCCTGGCGCGCGTGCTGGAGCAGACCACGCACTGGCTGCTGGCCAACACCACGCCGGACGCGGACACTGACCAGCTCATCACGGACGCGCAGTCCGGGCTGGCGGCGCTGCGCGGCAACTTCGCGAAGGTGGTCAGCGGCGAGGACCGCTCCATCTTCCTGACGCGCCTGGGCGAGCTGCAGGACCTGGGGGTGGACCGCGTGCTGGGCGAGCGGCTCATCACCCTGCGCTTCCTGCCGCAGCTGCTGGAGATCGTGGAGGTGGCGCGGCGCGCGGGCACCGACGAGCTGCGCACGGCAAAGGCGTTCTACGCTGTCTCCGAGCGCTTCGGCACCGCCCGCCTGCGCGAGGCGGTGCGCAACGCCGCGCGCAACGATGCCTGGGAGCGGCGCTACGCCAACGCGCTCGCCGGCGACGTGCAGCGGGCGCAGCGCGCGCTGGTGCAGGCCGTGCTGGCGCGCGCCGCCAACGGCGAGACGAAGCGCGCGCTGGACCAGGTGGAGAAGGAGCACCTGCGCGCATCGCGGGCGTACCGGGAGCTGTCCGCCGAGCTGCGCGGCGACGACTGCCCGCTGGCCGCGTACGCGCTGGCCATCCACCAGCTCCGTGACCTGGCCACCGCCGCTGCCCCTACGGGCTGAGCGTGGCGGGGTGATGGAACCTGGGCCGCCGTGCATCCGCGCGGCGGCCCTTTCCTGAAGGGTAACGTGAGGATGCCGATCGCCACGGTGAACCCCGCGACGGGGGAGACGCTGCGCACCTTCGACGCGCACACGCCGGAGCAGGTGGAGCGGAAGCTGGCGCGCGCCGCCGAGGCGTTCGCGCGGCACCGGCGCACGCCCATCGCCGAGCGCGCGGAGAAGATGCGCCGCGCGGGCGACATCCTCCATGCGGAGAAGCACGCCTTCGCGCGGCTGATGACCACGGAGATGGGCAAGACGCTGACGTCAGCCGTCGCCGAGGCGGAGAAATGCGCGTGGGTCTGCCGCCACTACGCGGAGCACGCGGCCGATCTGCTCGCCCCGCGCCGCGTGGACCTCGGCGGCAAGGCGGACGGCGAGATCCACTACCTGCCGCTCGGCCCGGTGCTGGCGGTCATGCCGTGGAACTTTCCCTTCTGGCAGGTATTCCGCTTCGCCGCGCCGGGGCTGATGGCGGGCAACGTGGGCCTGCTCAAGCACGCCTCCAACGTGCCGCAGTGCGCCCTGGCCATCGAGGACGTCTTCCGCCGTGCGGGCTTCGAGGAGGGCGTATTCCAGGCGCTGCTGGTGGGTTCCGAAGCGGTGGCCGGCATCCTGGACGACCGGCGCGTCGCCGCGGCCACGCTCACCGGCAGCACGCCGGCGGGGAGCAGCGTGGCCGAGCGCGCCGGGCGCAACCTCAAGAAGACGGTGCTGGAGCTGGGCGGCAGCGATCCTTTCATCGTCATGCCCAGCGCGGACCTGGACGCCGCCGCCACGACCGCCGCCAACGCGCGCTGCATCAACAACGGGCAGTCGTGCATCGCCGCCAAGCGCTTCATCGTGCACGCGGACGTGTACGATGCGTTCGCCGGGCGCTTCGTGCGCGAGATGGCGTCGCGCCGCGTGGGCGACCCGATGGACGCGGAGACGCACCTGGGTCCCCTTGCCACCGCCGCCATCCGCGACGAGGTGCACGAGCAGGTGCGCAGGTCGGTGGATGCCGGCGCCGCGCTGCTCACCGGCGGGGAGCTGCCCGACGGGCCCGGCTTCTTCTATCCCCCCACCGTGCTGGCCGACATCCCGGACGACGCGCCTGCGTACCGCGAGGAGGTGTTCGGCCCCGTCGCCGCGCTTTTCCGCGCCGCGGACTTCGACGAGGCCATCCGCCTGGCCAACAACTCGCCGTTCGGCCTGGGCTCCAGCGTGTGGACGCGCGACGAGGACGAGCGGCGCCGCTTCGTGGAGGAGATCGAGGCGGGGATGACGTACGTGAACGCGATGGTGGCCAGCGACCCGCGGCTGCCGTTCGGCGGGGTCAAGCAGTCCGGCTACGGCCGCGAGCTGGGGGAGATCGGGATCCACGAGTTCGTGAACCTCAAGTCCGTCTGGATCGAGCGGGAGATGGACCCGCAGAGCCGCCCCGCCGCGGAGTGAAGTGCGTGAGTGCGAAAGTGCGAAAGTGCGAAAGCCTTGTCGCGCGAACCGTCGGCCGCCTCACTTCACCCCCTTCACATGTGTTGTCATCCTGAGGGAGCGCCGCGCAAGCCCTTGCCTTGCAACGGCCTATGGCGCGACCGAAGGATCTTCTCCGCTTGCCATGGGCGTCGCCGGCGCGCACGGAAGCAGGCGGGCGTCGGCGCACCGGCACCAGCCCGGGGCACATGCGGGCAAGATCCTTCGGTCGGCGCCGGGGGCCTTCGTGGAGGCGGGAGCCGGTGCGGCGCCTCCCTCACGATGACACCGTATTATTACTCTGGACCGCACAGTATTACCCTTCGGGATGACACCGTATCATCATTCTGGTGGAGTCACCCGGCATGGACCATGGGCCGGAGCGGACGGAGGGGACGGTCTACGCACGCATAGTCCTCCAAGGCCCTTCCGCGCGGACGCGGTGCACGGCATGATAGAGGAGATGCGAGACCGTCACCCCCGGGCCGCGGAGCCCCGCCCGCCCGGCGCCCTTCCTGCGGCGCCCACGCCGGACGAGGAGATCGCCGTCCGCGAGCGGGCCGCCACCCGCAGGCCCCCGCTGTACCGCGTGCTGCTGCACAACGACGACTACACGACCATGGAGTTCGTGATCGACGTCCTGGTGCGGCACTTCGAGAAGACGGTGACGGAAGCCACGCACATCATGC